>JAMOPB010000368.1 GCA_027064945.1 Candidatus Cloacimonadota bacterium | reverse complement strand
GTTTAGCCAATATACTTTACTAATCTCAGAAGCAATATAGTTATTCAATCCTTGCAAAGAATACGACATGTTACTATTTTCTTTTACCTGCCAATCAAGTTTTTCCAAATATTTATCTATCAAATCTATTCCAGCATTTGATACGATGTCTCTAATTTTAGCATGCTGATCACGATATAAAATAAAAGATTTCGCAGTTTTCTTATAAGTTGAATTGATTAAAACTTCTTCCACAATATCTTGTATTTTTTCCACTGTTGGAACACCGGATTTTATGGTAAGTTGAGCTACATCCAAAACCCTAAAAGTTAATTGCTCTGCAATTTCTCTATCAAACTCTCCTGTTGCTTTTCCTGCTTTCAAAATAGCATTTGTTATCTTTTCAGATTCAAATGGTAAAACTTGATTGTCTCGTTTTTTGATATACTTAAACATCTTTTCTCCTTGTCGTTTTCTGCAAATCGCTAATTATTTATATTTCAACACATTACATAACTATAAGTAAATTTTTCAGTTTTCTATCTTAATTTTGTTAACTTCGAAATTTTGGAAAGTTAGCTCCGTCGTCAATCAAATTTTTTAACAGAAAATCATCATAATTATGTTAATTGTTTCTAGTTCAATCTTTAGCTGTGGAAATTATTTTTTTAAGAGTTATCGAGCTTTTTTTATCGATATTCATAACTATTTTTATCCCAAAATATTAGCTCTTTTTTACCTTTTTAAGATAATTTCCCTTTAATTTGCATCAGAAATTAACACTCTCTTTTTTCTAAAAATACCCACTTATTTTATTTATAAATCTATTCTAATTATCTTTCTTCAAATAATTATGAATTGATAGTCACTACTTCTTCATTTACTCACTTGACATATATTTCACATCAAAAATTAATACTTCAATGAAATTAAATTTAGAAAAATATATTATAATAATTTTTGTGCTACTTCTTTTAGTAAGTGCTATTTATGCTCAAGGTGAAGAATCTGAAGCCAAAATCACAGGTACAATTACCAAAAGCGATAGCACATTTTTAGATAGTCTTACAATTGCCGACAGCATTAAACAGGTAAAATATGATTCCTTATTTTATGCTGCCGATACAGTAAAATATTCTTATAAGAAGGAACAAATAAAGTTAGCCGGCAATTCCCAACTAACTTATCATGCCGCACATCTAAAATCAGACACAATTTCAATTGATCTGAAAAACGAACAAGCTTTCACACGCGGACAATCTGTTTTGGAAGATGGATCATACCTGATTTTAGGAGATGGCATTTCTTACGATATGGATTCAGAATTGGGTATGGTGGAAAATGGTGCTACGAAATTTGAGCAGGGATTTTGTTATGGAGATGAATTGCGCAAAATCGAACCTGAAACATTCGATGTGGATAATGCAATATTCACTACTTGCGATGCACTGAATCCGCATTTTTATGTTCGTGCAAAAAAATTGCGCCTTTATAAGGATGATAAGATTGTTGCAAAACCGCTAATTGTTTATGTAAATCATTTACCGATTTTTGCACTTCCGTATGGAACTTTTACGATTAAGCGCGGTCGCGAATCAGGCTTTTTGGTTCCATCTCCCAGCTATAATTCCGTAGATGGTAAAATTTTACGTGATATCGCTTACTACCAAGTTTGGG
>JAMOPB010000367.1 GCA_027064945.1 Candidatus Cloacimonadota bacterium | reverse complement strand
TTCAATTAAATTCGTATGATTTTTTTAAAACATGTTTAGATGATTGATTAGAGATGCGTTTGTGATGATAATAAAATTTTAAGAGGAATATTATGAATTTTTACGATAAAATAAACTCACAAAAAACTGTGATTGGAATGGTGCATACTTTGGCTTCTCCCGGAGCTCCTAAATATAATGGTTCTGTTCAAGATATTGTTGATAAAGCGGTTAAGGAAGCCAAAATTTATGAAGAAGCAGGTTTAGATGCAATTATTATTGAAAATATGCACGATGTTCCGTATCTAATGCGAAATGTAGGAGCGGAAGTTGTCAGCACACTTACTGCTGTTGCGATCAAAATTAAAGCTGAAGTTTCCTTACCAATCGGCATTCAAGTATTAGCCGGTGCGAATAAACAAGCTCTTGCTATTGCTTTGGCTGCTGATCTGGATTTTATTCGAGCTGAAGGTTTTATCTTCAGTCATATCGCAGATGAAGGTTTGATGAATTCTGATGCTGCTGAATTAATGCGTTACCGACGTGCAATTGAGGCTTCCAAAATAAAAGTTTTTTGTGACATCAAAAAGAAACATTCTTCTCACGCACTAACAAGTGATGTTGATATTGTTGAATTTGCCCATACCGCTGATTTCTTCTTAGCCGACGGATTAATAGTGACTGGCAGTTCCACTGCTCAAGCTGCCAATATCAAGGAAGTTATTAGTGTGAAAAATGCTTCAAAAAAACCTGTTCTCATCGGAAGCGGTCTAACTGCTGAAAATATAAAAGAATATTGGTCTGCTGCGGACGGATTTATAATCGGGTCTTATTTCAAGCAGAATGGATACTGGGAAAATGAAATCGACCCAAATCGTGTTGAAAAATTTATGCAGGAAATAAAAATCTTGCGGAGTAATTATTAAATGCAGCAATCCGAAATTATCCGGCGCACGATTCATTTTGTGCAACATGCTTTAAAAGATAATGAAAGCGGACATGATTGGTGGCACGTGTTTAGAGTGTATAAATGCGCTAAAACAATTGCACAAAATGAATCAGGTGCCAATATGTTAGTCGTAGAATTAAGCGCTCTTTTACATGATATTGCTGATTCTAAATTTCATGATGGCAATGAAGAATTGGCACCACAAATCTCATGCGATTTTATGCGTGAGCTTGAACTTGATGATGATATTATTGAGCAAGTGGTTAATATTATAAGAAAAATATCATTTAAGCATGAGTTTGGTGCGCCGGAACCGAAGCCAATCGAATTACAGATCGTGCAAGATGCTGACCGCTTAGATGCAATCGGAGCAATTGGAATAGCAAGAACTTTTAGCTATGGTGGTTTTAAAAAACGTGAAATGTATAATCCGGAAATCAAACCTATTAAATATTCCAATAGTGAGGAGTATAAAAAAAATACAGCACCCACAATAAATCATTTTTACGAAAAATTGTTACATTTAAAAGATAGTATGAATACAGCATACGGGAAAAAACTCGCAAAAGAACGCCATGCTTTTATGGAAAATTTTCTGGAACAATTTTACGCTGAATGGGATGGGATTAGATAATGGATAATGGATAATGGATAATGGATAATGGATAATGGATAATGGATAATGGATAATGGATAATGGATAATGGATAATGGATAATGGATAATGG
>JAMOPB010000366.1 GCA_027064945.1 Candidatus Cloacimonadota bacterium | reverse complement strand
GCGTTAGCGAAAAACGTTCTTAACATATATTCTTGTCGCTTAGATCTAGGAATCAATTTTAATTCATATGTACGAAACTGTTTACTCATTAGCTGTCCATAGAATTGATTTTTTGATTTATTATATATTGTTTTACAGTTTCAAGTGAAACTGAACCAACAGAAGTTACAAACATTGATCTAGTCCATAGACTCGGCAATCTGGTTTTTAGAGAAGGAAATTCTTCACGTAAAACGCGTGCTGTGTAACCTTTCAACATTGAAATAGTGCTGCGGATCGGTTTATCAGGCGAGATATACAGCAGCAAGTGCACATGGTCTTCCATTACTTCCATTTCGATAACCTGATAACCAAATTCATCTTGCTTCTCCAATACCAGTTCTTCGAATCTGGTATCAATACCGTCTTTGAGAACTGGACGTCGGTACTTCGGCGTAAAAATAACATGATATTTGCAGTCCCAGATAACTGTGTTCAGTTTTTGATATCGTTGTTCTGGATTACAGATTTTCATAGGCGTCCTTTTACTGTTTTTATGAATATTAATAATTAGTTGCTAGAACCCAATAGACCGAAAGGAGATTAATTATGCACTTTAAAACTATGATCACAGATCACGGGGCCTCCTTCCCAGCCCTAAAGGGCTTGGGCTATCCCGGCCCGCGTAAAATTTTGTATGCGGCCGCGATGTTTATGTTTATCGATCGCTTCAAAAATCCATTTCAAATAATGACGCAACGGAATTTTTAATTTCGAATCATCTCTCAAACATTTTTTTAAACTTTTAAACTATTCAAAAACGCCGCATTCAATGTTTTACGAAAACGCTGATAATCCCAGATACTAGTGAACTGATATTCATATAAATTATCAAAAGGTTCAAAATAATCTTTTTCAAAAATGCTTGAACTTGGATGAAATTTAATTTTCATTGAATATGGTTCTCTATAAACTACTTTTAAATTATTTTTGTCTAAAAAAGTATATTGTATCATGTTGTATTTTTCGAGCACTGAAATATCGAACAACATTAATTCCATTTCATCAATTATTTCTTGTGTCAGTTGATTTAATACGATCGTATTGGATTTTTGTTTTTCAGCTTGCTGTACAGCTTCTTGAATTTTTTGTTTCTCTTGAGCAGTTAATTTTTGAGGCTTGCTTGAAATATCTTTAATATTTTTCATTTCAAATATACCAAATTCGTTAGCCAAATGCCACAAAACACGTTTATCATTATCTGTGACTTCTTTCCCTAGTATTTCAGCTTCTTTAATTCTATCAATTCTCGGTTGAAAATCCGTATTCAGCCAGCTAGGCAATATGTTAGAATGGTGTATTATAAAATGTATAAATTTTACTTTATCAATCAACTGAAAATTATTAAAATCAAAAGTATTTAAATGTTTATTTAAATACTTTAATGCTTGCGGTGTATAGATAAAAGCATTCCAAATATATCCGATTATCTTTTTTAAATCTTTTTCATTTTCATGCACCCATTCATCATCTACCGTTTCCATACGATACAATTGTTGTAAAAACTGTTTGCGGTTCATGCAATTGCCTTTTTTCTATTTCTTCTTTTCAAATCTATTGCAACCAAAATTTTCATCTATCGTTATATAATACTCATTTATATCATCAACACCAGCTTTCTCGCCAGCTAGTTTTCTTTCTATACATGCTTCACATTCTTCACATGGCACCCACAATTTCTCACCAACTTGTTGAGGATTATAACATGTCCACGTCAATTTATAAGGAACTTTAAGATCAATCGCTCGTTTAACTATTTCATCTTTGTAACTGTTTACAAATGGAGTAAATAACGTAATCTTCTTAACATCGTTTAAAGCAAATAGATTGCTTAATTTTTGTGCAAATTCAGGTGTAATATCCCAATAGTTTCTGTGTTTGCCGTACGCATCTTCTGTATGCATATGTATTCCAAGTCCAACTGAAACTTCTTCATATTCTTTAACTAGCGCTACTATCTCGCCAACCACTGCGCTCATTACCGAAAAAAGCAAATTACGAGAAGGAGTATAAAACTGGTGTTCCGCTTTTTCTTTCATCTCCCCATTGTCTCTCATTTCTGCCCATAAATTAAGAAATTCACCAAACAGAGGCTCAAAATTTAGCTCCTTAAAACCTATAATTTTACCGCTAAAATCATTGTGTGTTTTAAAATGTTCTAATAATTTTTGAAATGCAATATTTTCAACCCAGTTTTTTTGATTATATTTAAAATTGAGTACAAAAACATCGTAGCCTTGGTTTAAAGCTTCTGCACACAAAGTAGCAGAATCTAGTCCTCCGCTCATTGAAATAATTGCCAAATTTCCTTTACCTGGTAAGTATTTTCCGAGGTATTCATCGAGTAAATCATTAAATTTTTTTGAAGTTTCTTCTGCTAATTTTTTTCTCCATCTCGGATTTATAATTTTTTTAAGAAATTTCTTGATTTCTTTCTTTGGATTTTTCTTGTTTTTAATCACAGGTGGCCTCAATTTATCCCCAATATTCATCATGGTTTCTTCATGGCAGTTTGGACATTCGATAACCTCATTATCGGATGAGCTATGTTTCTTGCTCATCCCGCAATTTATACAAAAGTAATTATTGTTTTTCATTTTTGTTATCCTTTTTAAATTATTTTTTTAATGCTTTTTATCAAGAGTGTTTTCTATTCTTTCATATATTTGCATCAATCTTTCAACTACACTCTGATATTTTTCATTTATTTTTTCAGGACTATACCATTCCTTTTCAAATTTAAAATGATCACAATGATTAAACGCTCTTACATATTCTCTTTTAATATTTTTAATCCTTTCATTGATGAAACTTAAAAAAGTTCTTTTTCTAGACACAACTATCTTACCGTTTCTCAGCACTTCATACACATTTATGTGTGCTTTATTTGTAAACTTTTCTCTTTTTATACCGGCATATTTTTTTTCTTCATCCAAACATCTAGAAAAATCTTTGATAATAGATATGGTATTTTCACATATTTCATCTGTCCCACAAATTTCCTTAACAGTAAAAATCGTATATTTATTTACATTATATAAATCTTCAACAGCATATGCCAAATCATATAATGCATCTTCTATTGCGTCTGTTTGCTCATTTCCTTCCATTGTAAGAATATCTATATATTCTCTGATTGTTGATTTCGAGACTATTCCATATTTAATAATTGCATCTTTATATAAAAGTAATGTATTTTTCACTTCTCTTGCTTCTTTTTTCAAATCATCTGTCCATACTCTCCAATAATTCTCGATAGCATATAACTCTTTAAACCTAGAAAGTAGTTTATTTAATTTTTCTACAAAATATTTTCTTTTATATTTATCAGGAATGATGAAAAAAATTTTTTCCGTTTCAGATAGCCTACTAAAACCCCATGATTTTGCCTCCTCTATTTGATTTTCTATCATTTTTCTCGCTTCAATGCCTTTTTTAATTTTTCCCTGTTTTAATCTAGTAATTGTGGTTTTGTGAACATCAAATCTTTCAGCTAGCTCCTCGTCCAACATCCCGCCGTCGGACAATATCAAAATTTCAGCCACTTCCGGCAATGTTAGTTTCATTTGACCTCCTTTTTAAATTATTTTTTAATGTTTTTTATCGAGCGCACTTTCTATATCTTCATATATTTGCATCATTAAGCATGAAAGCTCCTTATTAAAAATTTTCACTATAACAAAAATAGTCTCATTTGCATAAAATATTTTTTTTCTATAATAGCACTGCTGGTATTGGTAGCCAAAGTGTAGAACTTTTTAGAAAGTTTCTTCTATTCATTTAAGCGCCTCTTTTAGAAAGAGAGCAAGCCCCAGCTTATAAAGGAGGTGCAAACCTACTTGCTCCTTTCTTTTAGATTGCTATATTGCAAACTTTATGTCTTCCACAACATTTTCCCTCTGATACACTTCATCAATATTTTCGATACAAGCCCTGATTATTTTTTCAGCTTTTTCAGCTCTGTATTCGAATAGTTCATCCGCTTCCTCAGAACCTATTAATTCGCCCACTCGTTTTAAAAGAAAAGTAACCCCTTTTAAAACAAGATACGCATCACCGAACCCGTTCCACTCAATACGAGTTCCGTACTTGTTTGCCACATACGCATCCAGAATTTCACTAATGTGCAGCACTTCTTTTTCTGAATGGTCAGGTATGGTAAGGATTTTTGCTTCAATTATATACTTTTCTTGTCCGATAGTTTTAAACCAGATACCCAAGACAGGCGTATCGCCAACAACTTGATAGAAAGGTTTTTCGTCAGCAGCTTTGTTTTGCTCTATTGAAGCTTCTTCTAATTGTTTTGATTTGTTTAAAACGTTATCTATATAATCGGCAGCTTCTTCCCCAGTAAGAACTCCAGTCACAACCCCGTTACCGTTTCCAATATCATTTACAATAGCTACAAATGTTTTGTCATTGTTATATACAATATATTTTCTCTCATCAAAAATTTGAAAATTGGCATTCTCGATTTCGCAGTCTTTAAAATGCGTTCCGATTCTTAATTCGTCTACTCTCATTGTTATGCTCCTTTTTTATTTTTTAGATACAACTCAACTTCAGCATACCTCTTATGTTAAACCATCTTACCGCTTTTTTAATATTACTCATAGACTTCTTGTTTAGTGGATATTTTCTCTAATCGAATATGGCAGATTGTGTGTTTCTATATATTTTTCAAGTTTTTGCACAGTATCGCCATGGAACCCCATTTGACGCATTTTCTTAATAAATTCTTTTTTACTACAAAAATCTATTTCCCAAGCATTGATTTTTAAATTCAATAATGCATACTCTTTTACCATTCCGGCTTTCCTCATTTCTTTATTGTTAAGTTTTTCAGCCAGTTTAAATGCTTCATCTACAGAGCTAAAATATTTAGCCCCATATATCTGCACACTTTCATCTTTAACTTTTTCCACTTCCCATTTTCTCCCTGGTACATATCTATCATCCCTTATTAAGATATACATTTGTCCTCCTTATATCTTCTTCTTAATAATTCTAAATCTTATTTTTTTGACTACTTTAATTATTTCTTTTCTGTTTCCAAAAGTTCTCTAGCAACTGCAGCTAAATGTTTACATGCACCTACTTTCATCCCTGGATTTTTTTCTTTTGGAGGCTCTAATACAAAGCTATCTGGATGTAATAGAGCATCATGTTTCCATAATACATATGCCCATCTAAATTGAAAATCTGGGCAGCTGCAAAATACTTTTACTTTTGTATCAGCTGTCCATCCTGATTCACTTGATTCTGTTTCGCATCTATATTTGTCCTTTACAGTAGCTACTACTTGCTTATCTGTTTTAATAATAAAATCAACTTTTATTTCTTCTAATTTCTGGTTTTTAGTCAACTCGGTTAATTTGATCATTTCTATTCTCCTTTTTCTATTTTTTATCATCACTCTTCGATCAAAAATTTTTTCAAATTATTTCTGAATTGCGGATTCTCAGATAACCGATGTACAGTATCTAAAATGTCGTCGAAAGGTCTATGAAATTTTTTTGCACATTGTATAATAAAGTGCTTATTTTTATATGTGTTCTCATATGCATCATATATTGCTTTGGCAAAATTAACATACACAAACTCATTTTCAACATATGCATAGTCAACAAAACGATTATCATAGGTTTCTGATAATGCAATATGTGGTTCCTCGATTAAAACAGGATCATAAAGATCTAATAATGCATCTGAAAAATTGAATACAATTAGCGAAATTCTGTATCGTTTTTCTTGATTATCTTTTTTCCAGGAACTTATTCCGGAGATCAAAACTGCCATTAATATTCCTTAAAATATTTTTTCAATAATTGCTTTTTTTAGCCACTTAGATAATATTGGATGTTGTTTAACTATTTTCAAAGAATTCCCAACTGAATAAACTTTTTTAATCAAATGTAAATATTTTAATGTTATCTTCAATGCTTCTTCAATTTCTTTTAAAGCTACATAACGTTCCGTTTGAAGTTTTGGTACTTTTTCATTAAACATGTCAATTTTAATTATTTTTGCTCGCACAAAGCCAACTTGATTATCAGAAACAATATCTCTTTCGTTAAATTGCATTAAATATGCGTATGTGACCGTAGCATCTGCATCCATGAAACACTTCAACACATCCACATGTTTAATTAATGAAACCATTACACATGGTCCTTTAATTTTTCATATTGATTTAAACTCTTATAAAGCGCTTTTGTGATGTTTACGCAAAAAATTTCATAAAATTTTTTGCTATTCTCGTCCCAGATCTGTGGGATATCAATATGATTAATAACAAATTTTCCTTGATATACACCGGCATCAAAACACGGTGAGATAATTAATTTTTCAGTTTCACTATAAATCATAATTTACTCCTTGATTTCAATTAAATCTTCTATCACAGCAATCAACGCACTCATGAAGTGCATATTTTTATAAATCTTAAATTCATTATCGTTATAATATTGCATTAAAATTCTTTTAATGTTTAAAGGAAACTGTTTCTCGTTAATCAGTTCGCTATATAAATAATCATAATCGATATCAGCAAACTGATTTAATGTATCAGCAAGCCATTTCCAATATTTACCAAATACCTCATAAAAATTATCATTAAGTGCGTTTTTATAAATCACGTTTAACTGTTCACTATTTAATTGCAACATATATTTGAGCAAATATTCAGCTACTTGAATAATTTTATCTTCTTGGGTGACACCTGCAAGTTGTGATACTGCATTCGGATTAAATTCGCCGTTTATACTTGCTATTTGTAATAAATTCAATAACTCTCTCATACCTTTTCTAATATGTCTATTCACAAATTCAGCAAGCTGATCCGTATTAAATTTTATATTTTCTGTTTGTAACACAGTTGTAATACGTTGTAATACACCGTCAACAGGTAATTGATCGAAATTGATTTTTAAATTAAATCTTGTTCTTACTGCAGGGTCTACTTTATGAGGATTATTGGTCGTTGCAAGAAAAGCTACTTTGCCTTGATATTTTTCCATATATTTTTCTTTAAGCTGCAAAAATGCTGCTGCTGATAATCTATCGGCTTCTTCTATCACAACTATTTTGAAAGCACTCGCAATTGGTGCCGCGTTAATCCAACCTCCTAATTTTTCAATATCATCAACTTTTCTTCCTAATATAAATACGTCTTTTTCATTTTTAATAAAATCTTTTACAAGAATTTTGATTAACGAAGATTTTCCAGTTCCAGGTTTTCCGTATAAAAGCGCATTTTCAGTTATTTTTTTATTTTCATACCATTTCTTAACAGCATTTTCAATTTGCTTGTTAGGGAAGATAAGTTCTTCAATTGTTTTTGGACGATATTTTTCGGCCCATGCCATTTGTTTTGTAGCCATAATGCTCCTTTAATGTTTTTATTGTATTTGATTTTATATCCGTTATGTTGTATAATAAACGGAAATTTCTTATAAAATAATTTTTCGATTTCGGCCAACTGTTTTCTGCTAAACCGGTTAGTGTATTTATTTAACACTGTTTTAAAAACATCTGGGTCTTCAATTTCACTTAAAAAAGTTAATAAAGTGTCAAAATCACCTCCTCCACCAGTTTTATTCATAATGAATCTTAATCCTGCATCTTGTTTTATATTACCTTCATTTATAAACCACGCAAACGCACGAGGCGCTGTTGCACCTAGTGATTTATATAAATTCTGCAAATCAGCATACGAGTCTCCCAAATTAACTCCTTTAATACATTCAATTATTTCTTTATCAGCGAACAGATTAGCGTGTTTAATAATTATAGCTTGTGGCACAGTAAAAATTAAAAATTTTCTAATTGTATTAATTTCGTATCTTTCTATTAATGCTGTGATTAGTACTTCGAATGATAATTTATACCAATGATTAACAAAAAAATCTAAATGCAATGGTATTGATAAATCGAGAGCAATTTTTTCTAAATCTATTTCATCTTGTTTTAAACGCCTCTGAATATATAGCCAACGACGATCAGGTTTTACATGATATAATAATTCCATATCTCACCTTTCAAAAAAATCAAAAAAGCCTGCTACGATTACTCGTAGCGGCTTCTAGTTTTAACCTCTTCTTTAAAGTATTGCGGCCAAGCGAGTCTTGCTAATCCGCCCGCCATAATCCAATTGATCGGTAAAAATATCGCACCAATCACGAATTGTGTCCATCCATCTGTGTGACCTAAACCAGTCACAAATGCTCCTAATATTAGCACCACGTCACTCACCACTCCTAACATTGCTACCCAGAATATTATTTTGAAAGCAATTCCGCCTTCTTTAATTTTCTTAAATTTCATAAATTCGATAATTTTTTTCATGTTTTCTCCTTTTCTCAATTTTTTATATAATTTCTATTTACAGCTTTTAAGATAACAGAAAACAGAGAGAAATTATTGCGGTTTTTCTAACTGTCTTGATTCAAATAAAACACAAATTCTTTAATAAACTGTTTCCTAGCTTCTAGTTCGCTAGGTAAAATAACATATTTCATAGCACCAGGATCTTGTTTAATAGCAGCAGCACAGATTTCTGGAGTCTGATTTTTAACATATTGTAATGCGAGTCCATCTTGTTTTACTGCAGCTAAACAGATCTCTAGAGTCTGTTTTTTAACATATCGTAATGCATATCCGTCTTTTCTGACAGCTGTTAAACATATTTCTAGAGTCTGTTTTCTAACATATCGTAATGCACGTTCATTTTGCTGTACTGCCGCTAAACAGATTTCTGGAGTCTGTTTTTCAACATACATTAATGCCTCTCCATCTTGTTTAACAGCTTCAAGACAGATTTCTGGAGTCTGTTCTTCGACATACTGCAGTGCATATCCATTTTGTCGTACCGCTGCTAAACAGATTT
>JAMOPB010000365.1 GCA_027064945.1 Candidatus Cloacimonadota bacterium | reverse complement strand
CAATTCGCCTGTTGTTAGATCTGTTGCACCTTCGTAAATTTTTATTGTAACATCTGTAGTAACATCTGAAACGATAAATTTAACTTGTTGGAAATTTCCACCAACATAATTACCAATCTCATCTGCAGTGAAACGTGCTGCGGCATAAAGTGTTCCTGCCTCATTTGTTCCAATACCATTACCATTATAGGCTCCACTATAAGTAACTTCAACGATATCTCTATCTGTTACTCTTTGAACAGATACACCATCCGTTCTTACTGCTTGAAGTTCAACAGCGCTAAGTACATTAGCTGCTAAAAGAACCACTAAAATTAAAGTTATTAACTTTTTCATCTCTTTCTCCTTATTTTTGATATGAATTTCCAGTTTATTTGCAATATGCGTGCCAAACTATAGACTATTAATTCTAACTAAATACTTAACTTGTTTTATTCCTGAACTTTAAAATGTTAATTTGTCTTTTTAATTCGCAATAAATAAATGGTTAAGCACATTTTGCCATTCTTATTGTTTCACACATTTTCCCGTTTTCTGTAAACTTATTTACTTCCCCGTGTAAACGTTTCATTCTTTTTACAAAGAATATTGACATTTAAAACCTATAAAATCAATCTGCCAAAAATCAGGAGGAAGATTATGTGCGGAAGATTCGCTGTTTATAGTAGTGCTGAAGCAATTGCAAGTTATGCTAAAGCTTTACAAAAGATCCAAAAATGGGATCCAAATTTCAATATCTCACCCGGAACGATGGTTCCGATTATTTATAACGATGCCAGTAATAGATTACTTACAACAATGCGTTTCGGTTTAATTCCATTCTGGGCAAAAGATGAGAAATTTGCTTCCAAATTAATAAATGCACGTTCCGAAAGCATTGCAGATAAACCCAGTTTTCGTTATGCTTTTGAAAAACGACGTTGCTTAATTGTTGCAAATGGTTATTATGAATGGGAAAAATCATCCAAAAAACCATATTATTTTTACAATCCTGAACAAGAAATAATTTTTTTTGCAGGGATATGGGAAAGTTGGAAATCTCCCAACGGAGAAATAATAAAAACTTGTAGCATTATCACAAAACCTGCTGCTGAAAATATTAATCACATACATCATCGAATGCCTGTTATTTTAAATTTTCCTGAAGCTGAAAATTGGCTTATCAATCCAAACAAATCAGAATTGATTAATATTCTATATAATTTTGCAGATGAAAAATTAGTGTATCATCCTGTTTCTATAGCTGTTAATGCTTCTCGGAATAATTATCCTGACCTTATCCAACCAATTGCAATCTAAAAGAAAATGAGGTTTTTATGAAATTTATTGAAGTGGATTTTTCTAAAGATATCACAAATCTTATTTTAGAAAATCACAATAAAGATAACACGCTCTTCCTCTTCCCCACTGTCCAATCTCGTAATTTAGCATTAAAACGTAACCAAGATAATTGGCAATTTTCCAACAGTAAGTTTGAGACTTTAGAAGATTGGAAATACTCTCTGTTTGAAATTGATAAGCCATTATTAAAAGAAGAGAAACGTAGTTTGGCTTGGTTTCTTAGTTTAGAAGATAAACATAAAGAATTATTCAGAATAACAGATTATTTTTCATCAATTGATATGGGAAATAAATTTTTCTCATTTTGGGAAGAAATCAACGAA
>JAMOPB010000364.1 GCA_027064945.1 Candidatus Cloacimonadota bacterium | reverse complement strand
GAAATTTCGCCTAAAATCGAATGTAAGCAGGAAGATATTCAAACAAAAGCTTGGCAAGCTGAAGGGATAATATCCGTTTTAGTTGTAAATAATCTGAATGAGCCAAGGGAAATTGATTTGAAATTTCCTGATATGGCTATAAATTGCAGAGTTAAAATTTTGTCGGAAAACCGCGATATTGAAATGGTTGATGGAGAATTGCACGATATTATTGATTCTTATGGAACCAAAATTTATCAAATCGAATATCAGCAACTTCCAAGTTTTTTGGAAGAAGAAAATATCGTATATAATGGAGATTTCGAAAGATCTTTTTCACCCGGAATAGTTGCAGGATTTTATGCTTCACCACGTAAAGAATTCGGAGTTACATATTTTTCCGATCCTTTTGAAAAATTTAGTGGAAGACATTCTATGAAAATTAATAATCCTACTGCTAATGAAGGCTTACGATTAAGAACTTATCCGGTAAAATTACAACCTGACCAAAATTACATTTTATCTATCTATGCAAAGTCAGACAAAGAATTTTATATTGAAACTCGGGATCTGAATTTTTGGCAAAAACTGTTTGGAGCGAAAGAAAAAGTTATTAAACCGAACACATTCCGTATTGCATGTGATGGGAATAACAAGATTTTTGAGTTAACGAAAGATTGGAAAGAATATTCATTTGATATTTCTGCAAAAAGTGCAAGCAGGCGTAAAGTTATTTCACTTGAATTTTTAGGAAAAGGAAAAGTATGGTTTGATCTTTTACAAGTTGTTCCTTCAATAAAGATTAATTCTTCTCTTAAAGATGATAAATTGTATGTGGAAATTGATTCTGCAATTTCAAATGATAAAATAGTTTATGCGATTGATGAAGATCTAACATTAGAAAATGCAAAAGCTTATTCACAACCTTTTATAATTGAGAAAACTTCCCTTATTACTGCCGGAAGATTAGTTAATGGCAAAATAAAAAATATTACAAAAGAGAAAATCCAAAGTCATAAAGCAATTGGTAAAAAAGTAGATTATCTACATAGCTACAAAAAGAAATATTCCGCTTCAGGCGAGTTTGGTTTGGTTGATGGAGTGTTTGGTAGCGACGATTATCTGGATGGAAGATGGCAAGGTTTCATTTATAATGATTTAGATGTGATTATTGATTTGGAGAAATCGCAAAAGATTGAAAATATCTCGATTAATTTTTTGCAAAATCATCAAAGTTGGATTTTTCTTCCTAAGGAAGTAATTTTTTCAATTTCCGATGATGGTGAGAATTTTATCGCTTTTTCTAAAGAAAAGTTAAAACTTTCTAAAACTTATGAGGGAAAGAAAATTGTAACTATTTCAAAGAAAGTGAACGTTAAAGGTAGATATGTGCGAGTTATTGCAAAAAATATAAAAGAATGCCCAAATTGGCACCGAGGAAAAGGAAAACCAGCTTGGTTATTTGCCGATGAGATTTCGATAGATTAGAAAAGCAGAAGTTGCTATTTTTCTTGAATCAAAATTCCTAAGATGATTAATGATAAACCGATTATGGTTGAGATTAAGATTTTTTCGTCTAAGACAAGAGCGACAATCATTAAAGAAAGAAATGGTGTGATGTAGATAAAATTATTTACTTGAGCTGTTGATTTGGAAAGTTTAAGCGCTTTTATCCAAATAGCGAAAGT
>JAMOPB010000363.1 GCA_027064945.1 Candidatus Cloacimonadota bacterium | reverse complement strand
TCTGACGATTTGATAAATAAAATATGAAAAAAACATATAAAGAGGACAAATGAAAAAAATCAAAAACGTTGCCATTATCGCTCATGTGGATCATGGTAAAACAACGCTTGTGGATGCTGCTTTAAAACAATCAGGCACATTCAGAGAAAATCAAAATATTGCTGATCGTGTAATGGATAGCAATGATTTAGAAAGAGAACGTGGCATAACAATATTTTCAAAAAATGCTTCGTTTCGTTACAAAGATTATAAAATTAATTTCGTAGATACACCAGGTCATGCTGATTTTGGTGGTGAAGTTCAACGTATTATGAAGATGGTGGATAGTGTATTATTATTAGTAGATGCTTTTGAAGGCCCAATGCCGCAAACAAAATATGTATTAAAAAAATCTTTAGAATTAGGGTTAAAACCAATCGTTATAATTAATAAAATTGATAGACCGAATGCACGACCTGAAGATGTATTAGACATGGTTTTTGATCTTTTCTGTGATCTTGGCGCAAATGATGATCAATTAGATTTTCCTGTTTTATATGCTAGCGGAATAGCTGGTGTTGCCAGATATAATTTAGATGATGCAAATGAAGATCTGATTCCACTTTTTGAAACAATTATTGAAAAAGTTGATGATGCGAACGGAGATGAAAATCATCCACTGCAAATGCTTGTTTCAGCTATTGAATATGATAATTATCTTGGAAAAATTGGAACAGGGAAAATCACAAACGGTATTATTAAGCAAGGTGACGAAGTTGTTCTTATGAAACGTGATGGAGAAAGATTGCTTTATAGAGTAACTAAAATATTTAATTATGTTGGAGTGAAAAAGCAAGAAATCAAAACAGCTTATGCAGGTGATATTGTTTCGGTTGCAGGCTTGGAACTTGTTGATGTTGGTGAAACAATTGCCTGCAAAGATAATCCTATGCCACTTCCAATTATTGAAATTGATGCTCCAACTCTTTCTATGACATTTAGAGTTAATGATTCTCCATTTGCCGGAACTGAAGGAAAATATGTTACTTCACGCAATATATGGGATCGCTTACAAAAAGAGCTTCAAACCAATGTAAGTATCGTTGTAGAAAAAACAGAAAACGGTGATGAGTTTATTGTCAAAGGGCGTGGAGAACTTCAACTTTCAATTTTAATTGAAAATATGAGACGTGAAGGCTATGAATTCCAAGTTTCCAATCCAAAAGTAATTTACCGTGAATTTGAAGGTAAACGTACTGAACCGATCGAATTGGCAATTATCGATGTTGCTGACGAATTTGTAGGAACAGTTATTGAAATGCTTGGAATTAGAAAAGGTGAAATGCTAAACATGGATATCGGAACTGATGGATACACCAGATTAGAATTCAAAGTTCCTGCTCGTGGTTTAATTGGCTTTAGAAATGAATTTATGACAATGACACGTGGTACAGGAATTATCAATCATACATTCTATGAATACGAGTTTTACAAAGGCGATTTGGAACGAAAAAAACGCGGAGCATTAATTGCAATGGAACGTGGAACTTCTACCGGATATGCACTTTATAACTTCCAACCACGCGGAACTTTATTTATCGGACCAAACGTGGAAGTTTATGCAGGAATGATAATCGGAGAACATGCAAGAGAAAATGATCTTGTATTAAATGTTGTGAAAGGCAAAAAACTAACCAACGTACGCGCT
>JAMOPB010000362.1 GCA_027064945.1 Candidatus Cloacimonadota bacterium | reverse complement strand
TTTGAAAAGAATTTAGAAAGCGTAGATTATTTTTCTATCCAAGTAAATTATCCAATTATGAAGATGCTAAAATTTATGAATTCTTATGTGTTTAGTACTTCTTCCTATTTACGATGGGAATTTGCAGAATAGCTTCTGATGGTATTTAGTAGAATTATTTGAAATAAATATCACATTATTACACCGCTAACCTATATAAAATAAAGGTGGGCGGTGTTTTTTTTGTCTGACATTTCAAACAAATTTAAAGCAATTTTTTGTTTGACAGTTCTATAGATGAAATTGTTTGTTGCCACATAAGAAACAACATATTAGATAGAAGGTTTTGTAATTATTTATTTGAAATGTTGGAAAAACTAAAAAAAGGAAGGTAAGAATGAAAAAATTGATTTTAATTTTTATGTTGATGATGGCTTCAATAGCTATTTTTGCAACACAGGTTAGTGTTGTTGGCGAAATTTTTACGGCTACTACCTGAGGGTATTGCCCGGATGCCCGTGCTGGCATTAGAGATTTATATGATACGGAAGAATTTGTTGTTCCATTAATTTGGGAAAATGATGGAGCTCATCCAAGTCCACAAATTAGTGGTAGAGCATCAATGTATGGAGTTTCCGGAATTCCACATGCTCAATTCCAAGGCGTTACAGATGTTGTAGGTGGTGGAACTGATATGCTGCCATATTATTTACCGGTTTACAATGGAATTATAGGTACAGATAGTCCTTTCGAAATTGATTTATCTATGAATGTAGAAAATGGACAATATGAAATTAATGCAGATGTAACTGTTACAGGTGATGTTAATATCGAAGACGAGAATAACATTATCTTTATCCTTACTTATAATTATGGTCCAAGTTATAGTTGCTCGGTTCAAAGATATTTTGAAACGGATTTTGGATTAACTGAAATAGGTGAAACAGGGTCTTTTTCTACAACCTTTGCTTTAGAAGATGATTGGGATATGGCAAATGTTCGCGGTATTGCGATGATCCAAAAGATGAATGGTACTACTGGAAATTATCCTATCCACCAAGCTGCAATTATCGCATATCCAATTACTGTTCCAAATCCAATTGAAGATCTTTTCATGGCTTTCTATGAATATCAAGAATTCGATTTAACAGACTATTTCAATTTTAATGATATTCCTGCAGATATTGAATTATCTGTAGAAAGTTCAGATGAAACAATTGCAACAGCTTCTTTGTCAGGAAACACTCTTTCAATTATTGCAGGAACTTCAGTTGGTGCCACTGAAATAACTATCTCAGGGGAATATGAAGGATTTCTTGCAGAAAATATAATCAATGTGGAAACATATGATCCAAACACTATTCCTGTTCATTTTAATTTGTTTGATTCTTATGGAGATGGTTGGGGATATGGTGGAAATACAAACTATATTACAATTGAAGGATATGAGATCACTTTGGAAAGTGGTGAAGAAGGTGTGGTAACAATCTTCTTAGCTTCCGGAGATTATGATTACACATATACTGCATCAGATAATTGGGGTGTAGAAAACAGCTGGACAATTACTCTTGATGACGGTACAGAAATCGGCTCTGGTAATGGCGGAGCAAATGGTGTATATGATTTTACTCTTACAGTACCAACTATTTTTGCATTAGGAACTTTAAACGGAAATGTAACACTTTCAGGAGATGGTAATTTATCAGATATGATGATTGTTGCTGATAATTATGCTACTCATCCAAACTCAGATGGAAGTTATGAAATTGTCTTAAACGAAGGAACATATAACCTTGTTGCATCATTGGAAGGTTATGAAGATTACGAAATGGAAGTTGTGATTGCCGAAGGTGAAACAACAACGTTAGATTTTGAAATGATCGAAGCTATGAATGCAGATGATGAAATAGTTTTTGTAAATGAATTAAAAGGTAATTATCCAAATCCGTTTAATCCTACAACAACAATTAATTTCTCTATTGCAAAATCTGATTTAGTGACTTTGGATATTTATAATTCAAGAGGTCAGAAAGTTAGAACTTTAGTAAATGATAATTTATCAGCAGGTGAACACAATATCGTTTGGAATGGAAAAGATAAAAATAGCCGTTCTGTAAATAGTGGTGTTTATTTCTATAAAATCAAATCCGGAAAATTTACATCTACTAAGAAAATGATTCTACTTAAGTAATTTAGTAAAAATAGGATATCTATATTTCGCTCTGTCAGTTTCTGGCGGAGCGATTTTTTTTTGCAATTATTTTTTCTGATATTATCTAATGTATAGAATTTATAACTAAAAAATTGAAGCGAAGGAAAAATGAAATAACCGAGATAGTAAAAATAATATTTTTTTTCAGTATTTAAAATTGTATTTTAAAATTGTATGATAGCGATATAATATTTATTGTAGGAAAATATTGATAACTTATAGCACGATTCTTCTAACTTCTTAGAAAATAAAGCAATCCAACCATTTGCTCTAAGGAAAAGATTATTGAAGATTTATCAAACGCAATTAATTATTTAAGCCTCTATCTGAGAATGAGTTGCAGTATATCTCTTGGCAATTATCTTCAATGAAATCTTTACCTTTTTTTGCTTGACGCTAAATTAGTTTTGTCGATAAAGGACATAATGAAACTAAATATGTAAAATAGATATTGTATAAATTGATATAATGTGCCGTGAGAAATAGGATTCGGTTTTTATTTCTCATATTTATCTTATGCGAATGCAATTGCATTTGCAGAGAATAAGGAAAGATTTTGAGATTATAATAAAAGAATGGAGGAAAGAATATGAAGACTCTGGCAGATTTAAAGAAGATTCGAGAAAAAGCTCAGCAGGAAATGAAATTACGCTCTTCGAATACAAGAATCAAGATCGTAGTTGGGATGGGTACTTCCGGAATTGCTACAGGTGCAAGGGAAGTGATGAAAGCTTTGATGGATGAGATTGCTAAAAGAAATCTTACCGACGTAATTGTTACGCAAACAGGAGAAAAGGGATTATCCTCAATGGAGCCTGTGGTTGATATTATCGAAGATGACAAGCCAACAATTACTTATGGCAATATGACAGCTGAAAAAGCACGTAAAGTAGTAGCTGAGCACGTAGTTAATGGCAAGATTGTCAGCGATTATGTTGTAGCACAAAGTTAATTCAAAAAATAATAAGGAGTACCTATGTACGAGAAAATTTTCGAGAAATATTCTCCGGAAAAAGAAAACTTGATTTATATTCTGCATGAAATTCAAGATAATCATCCTCAGCAATATGTTTCTGAAGATGCAGTTACTGCTGTAAGCGAATATCTCAAAATCCCAAGAGCACATATTTATGGAGTTCTTACTTTTTATACAATGTTTAGTACAAAACCACGTGGCAAAAATGTAATTAGACTTTGCGAATCACCTCCTTGCTTCTTAAAAGGATCTGAAAAAGTTCTAAGAAAATTACGTGATGTCCTTGATGTGAAAGTAGGAGAAACAACTCCTGACGGACTATTTACTTTAGAGCTTTGTGCGTGCCTTGGCGTATGCGGTAATGCTCCTGTGATGATGATTAACGAAGATGTGTATGGTAATCTAACAGACACAAAAGTAGAAGAGATCATCAAAAAAATCAAGGAGGCTTAAAATGAAATTTTACCGCAGTCACATTTTAATAGGCGTTGACGATTCATCATTAGCGGCAGGTGTAAAAGAGATCGAAGCAAAACTTCGTGAAGAACTTGATAAGCACAATCTAAGTGATGAAATAAATATTTTGGAAACAGGTTCATTTGGCTACTTCGGAACAGGCGTTAGTATGATGATTTATCCTGAACAAACTACTTATGCTAATATCAAGGAAGAAGATATAGCCGAAATAGTTGAAGAACATTTCCTTAAAGGACGTAAAGTTAGCCGTTTAATATTAAATACAAACCTATTGAGAAAATATGATTTTAATTATAAACGTCGTATCGTATTAAAAAATTCAGGTAAGATTGATCCTGAAAATATAGAAGAATATATTGGAATCGGGGGATATGAAGCTTGGGAAAAAGCTTTAATCTCTATGGATTCTGACAAAATTATATCAGAAGTAAAAGCTTCCGGATTAAGAGGACGTGGTGGCGCTGGTTTCCCAACCGGTTTAAAATGGAGTTTTACAGCTCCTATTGATGCTCCACAAAAATTGTTTGTAATTAATGCAGATGAAGGTGAACCCGGTACTTTTAAAGATAGATTAATAATGGAGGGTGATCCTCATTTATTATTAGAAGGTTTGATGATTGGCAGTTATGCTGTTGGTGCTACAAAAGCTTACATCTATATTCGTGGAGAATATAAGCTTTGTATTCAACGTTTGGAAAAAGCGATTGCACAAGCTAAAGAATATGGCATCTTAGGAAAGAATATTTTTGGAAGCGGTTTTGATCTTGATATTATGATTAAAATCGGTGCAGGTGCTTATGTTTGTGGTGAAGAAACTGCATTAATCGAATCTATGGAAGGAAATCGCGGAGAACCAAGAAATAAGCCACCGTTCCCGGGCGTGCAAGGTGCGTGGAAACTTCCTACTGTAGTAAACAATGTCGAAACTATTGCAAATGTTCCATCTATTATAAAAAATGGCGCTTCTTGGTTTGCAGAACACGGCGTGGAAGGTTGCAGCGGTACAAAAGTTTATACTATGATGGGTGATGTAAATTTCCCGGGCTTATGTGAAGTAGATATGGGAACTCCTCTTCGTACAATTATTGACCAATATAGTGGCGGTATGAAGGATGATAAGAAATTTAAGGGAGCTTTGGTAGGCGGCGCAGCCGGAGTATTTTTGTCAGATAAATTATTAGATGTGAAAATGGATTATAATTCACTTCAAGATTATGCTGCTGTTTTAGGTTCAGGTGCTATTTTAGTAATGAACGAAAAAGTGGATATGGTAGATATGCTTTGGAGCGTAATTCGTTTCTTCCGCCATGAATCTTGCGGGAAATGTTCACCTTGTTCACGTGGTAATGAAATTCTTTATAAATTAATTACTTCAATTAGAAAAGGTGAAGGGAAAGAAGAAGATCTAGAACAAATGATTGAAATTGCAAGTGTTATGAAAGATACCTCGTTCTGTCCATTAGGACAATCTCTAATTATGCCGGTAAAAAGTGCAATAGAGAACTTCCGCGAAGATTTTTTAGCAAAAATGAAATAAAAAATAAATAATGAATAATGGAGGAAAAGTGGAGAATATGATTAAGTTAATGGTTGATAATGTTGAAGTGGAAGTGCCAGCAGGTACCTCTATTTTGAATGCAGCCAAAAAAGCAGGGCGTAAAATCCCAACCTTATGCTATCATAAGGATTTAACTCCTTCTGCAAACTGTGGTGTTTGTGTTGTGGAAATCGAAGGAATGAAAGGAACAAAACGTGCGTGTGCCACTCCTGTATGGGAAGGTATGCAAGTAGTTACAAACAGTATGAAATTGCGTGAGATGCGTAAAACTTTAGTAGAAATGATTCTCGCTGATCATGAGGTTACATGTCCTACTTGTGAACAAAATAACAAATGTGAATTGCAAGATCTAGCTTATTTATTAGGTGTGGATGATAAACGCATTGAGAAAGTTTTAGTGAAAAAACCACTCGATTTAAAAAGTTTCTCAATTGTTCGTGATCCTAACAAGTGTATCTCTTGTGGTCGTTGCCTTACTGTGTGCCAGGAAATTCAAACAGTTCACGCTCTTACTATTAATGGTCGTGGATTTGAAGGAACAATTACTACTCCATTTGATCGAGGAATGGCTGATAGTCCTTGTGTAAATTGTGGTCAATGTACAGTTTATTGTCCGGTTGGAGCTTTACGTGAGAAAAGTGATATTGAACATATATGGGATGCATTATTAGATAAGGATAAATATGTAGTAGTTCAGGAAGCTCCTGCTATTCGTGCTACTTTGGGAGAAGAATTTGGAATGAATCCGGGTGAAGTAACAGTTGGCAAGATGTACACAGCCCTTCGTCAACTTGGTTTTGATCGTGTATTTGATACAAACTTCTCTGCTGACCTTACAATTATGGAAGAGGGAACAGAGCTAATAAACAGAATCGCAACAGGAGGTGTGTTACCTCTTATTACTTCTTGTTCTCCTGGTTGGGTTAAGTTCAGTGAAACATATTTCCCAAATCTTGCTAAAAATGTTTCCACTTGTAAATCACCTCAACAAATGTTTGGTACTTTGGTGAAAACATATTTCGCAGAAAAAGAAGGTATTGATCCTGCAAAAATATGCTCGGTTTCCGTAATGCCGTGTACTGCTAAGAAATTTGAAGCTAATCGTCCTGAGATGAGAGATTCAGGTTATCAAGATGTTGATTATTCCATCACAACTCGTGAGTTTGTGAAGATGATCAAAGAAGCCGGAATTGATTTTAAAAATCTTCCTGAAGGAAAAGCTGATGATTTAATGGGACTTTATAGTGGAGCCGGAACAATTTTTGGTGCTACAGGTGGTGTGATGGAAGCAGCTATTCGTACAGCTTATGCAGTTCTTGCCGGTGTTGATATGCCGGATGTGAATATTGAAGCTGTTCGTGGTATGGATGGAATCAAAGAGGCTTCTCTTATTATTCCTCTTTGTGAAAAATACAGCAAAGCTTTAGGAGTGAAAGAATTACCTGTAAATGTAGCTGTAGCTCATGGACTGGGTAATGCTAGAAAGTTGATGGAAAAAGTGGAATCAGGAGAAAAAGAATATCACTTTATTGAAGTGATGGGATGTCCTGGCGGATGTGTTGGCGGTGGCGGACAGCCTTATGGCTCTACTATTGCAGATCGCGCACGTAGAGGATTAAGTCTTTATAAAGAAGATGCAAATCTTGCAATCCGTTGTTCTCACCATAATGATCAAGTTATGGCTTGCTACAAAGATTTCTTGGGAGAACCAAATTCAGAGAAAGCTCATAAATTATTGCACACTAACTATTTCGAAAGAAGTAAAGTTACAGGTGAAGCAGTTAGAGCCACAACTCATAAGCATTAAGAAAAATAAAATAATATTAACCCTCTTTTTTCTTGCAAAGGAGAGGGTTATTTTTTTTATATAACCAATTCACAAAAAAAAATAAGATCTGCTTTTTCTTAAGGAAAAAGAATCAGTTAAATTTTTTATCGAATGAGATTGACACGCAATAGCATTTCTCGTGCTTTTGCAATATACAAAAAATCATCAGTCTTTGTAATTTTTTGAAGATAAATGGAGGATAGCTACATGGAAGTCTATCTAAATGGGAAAGCTTTTGAGGCAAATCCCGGAGAAACTGTTTTGCAATTGGCTTTAAGAAATGGAATTTATATTCCTCATCTATGTTATCATGAGAAAACAGGTCAAGCTGCAAAATGCAGAGCTTGTGTTGTTGAAATTGAAGGAATGAATGGGTTAAAAACATCTTGTAATCTTCCTGTAACCGATGGAATGAGAGTTACAACAAATTCAAAGAAAGTTTTAAATGCACAAAGGAATGTGGTTGATTTTTCTCTTTCCTCAGGAAGACATGATTGTATGTCATGTGAACAAAATGGTAACTGTGAGTTGCAAGATGCAGCTTATTACTTAGGAATCGAGCGTGCTAGCTTCCAACTTTATGATGATAGATATGAAATTGATGACTCAAGTGAATTTATTGTTGTAGATCGTTCGAAGTGCATTAATTGTGGAAGATGTGCTGCTGGATGTAATAATACAGTTGTAAATGAAGTAATAAATATTGGAAATAGAGGATTTGGTACGAAGATAGTTTTTGATATGGATCTTCCAATGGGCTCTTCTTCTTGTGTGCAATGTGGAGAATGTATGCAACTTTGTCCTGTCGGTTGCATCATTGATAAAAGAGCTATCGGGAAGAGTAGATCTTGGGAATTAGAAAAAGTAGAAACTGTATGTTCCTATTGTGGTGTAGGTTGCAAGCAGAATATCTTGGTAGATCGTAAAAAGAATGAGATTATTAAAATCGAGGGTGTGGAAGATTCCCCTACAAATAACGGGATGCTTTGTGTAAAAGGTCGTTTTGGGTTCGATTTTATCCAAGACGAAAGAAGAATTACAACACCTTTAATTAAAGAAAATGGGAAATTTAGAGAAGCTGGTTGGGATGAAGCAATATCATTAATAGCAGATAAATTTTCTAAGATTAAAGATCAATTCGGAAGTGATGCAATTGCCGGTTTGACATCTGCAAAAGTTACAAATGAAGAAAATTATCTTTTCCAGAAATTTATGCGAAGGGAGGTAGGCACAAATAATGTTGATCATTGTGCCCGATTGTGACATAGCGCTACAGTAGCCGGGCTGGCTGCTTCATTAGGTAGTGGTGCTATGACAAATGATATTACCGGGATTAAAAAAGCTGATGTGATTATGATAATTGGATCCGATACATCTGCTGCTCATCCGGTGATATCTTATCATATTAAACAAGCAATCAGAAATGGTTCCACCAAATTAATTGTTCTTGATCCAAAGAAAATTGTGATGGCAGATTATGCTGAAATTTATGCTGCTCATCGTCCCGGAACTGATGTTGCCGTATTGAATTGTATTATGCATGAAATTCTTAAAAATGGTTGGGAAGATAAGGAATATATCCAAACTCGCTTAGAAGGATTTGATGAGTTCAAAGCTGAGATAATGCAAGATAAATATGAACCGGAAAAGATTGAAAAAATTTCCGGAGTTCCTGCACAAACTTTGCGCCAAATAGCTGAATTGTTTGGGAAAGCAAAAGTTGCATCACTATTCTATGCAATGGGAATTACTCAACATACAACAGGAAGTGATAATGTTTGGACAATAGCAAATCTTCAAATGATTTGTGGGAATATTGGTGTAGAAGGTGGCGGGGTTAATCCGCTTCGTGGTCAATCAAATGTGCAAGGTGCGTGTGATATGGGCGGACTTCCCAATGTGTATCCCGGATATCAAAAAGTTACTGATCCAAAAGCTCAAACCAAATTTGAAAAAGCGTGGAATTGTAAATTAGATAACAAGGTGGGATTTACAGTTACCGAGATGTTTGATGCAATGTATAAGGGAGAA
>JAMOPB010000361.1 GCA_027064945.1 Candidatus Cloacimonadota bacterium | reverse complement strand
GTTGATGAAATTTATTTGCAAAGAATTGGTGATACAAATAAAACTTATATGAGGATAAAGATTAAGGGGTGATATGAAAGATCGAATTGTTTCTTGTCAGGTTCTTAGAAGATTTTCCTTTGATGAATGGGGAGGAACGGAAACTGTAGTTTGGAACAGTTCCAAAGAACTGCTAAAGAAAGGTCATGATACGGAAATTTTGTGTACAAAAGCTTTGTGCAATACTCCAACAGAGATTGTGGAAAATCTTCCTATTAAAAGGTTTGATTATTATTATCCCTATCTAAATCTAGATCCTTCCAAGAAAAACATATTAGATAAAAAAGGTGGTAATCCTTATTCGAAAGAGTTGTATGACTATTTGTTACAAAAACCAGAGCTGGATATTATCCATTGCCACACAATGCAAAGATTGGCAAACACAGTTCGCCGAGTTGCAAAAAAAAGAGATATTCCTTATATAATCTCTTTTCATGGTGGTTTCTTTGAAGTTCCTAAAAGTGAAATTGATAAAATGATGAAACCGCTGAAGAAGACATTTAATTACGGTAAATTTTTTGATGTTATTTATAAAAATAATCGTTTTCTTGAAGATGCAGATGGCATAATTTGTGTAGGTTATAATGAATATCTTTCTACTAGGAACAAATTTCCCAAAAAAGAGGTGGAATACATTCCCAATGCGGTCGATGTAGATAAATTCCGAACTATAGAATCGAACGATTTCCGTTCAAAATATAATATTTCGTCAGATGCTGAGGTTTTACTTTGCGTAAGTAGAATTGATTATCAGAAAAATCAGATTCTCATTATCGATTTGCATAATGAATTAAAAAAGAAAAATGAGAACATTCACACTGTACTGATTGGTCCCGTTACATCAAAAGAATTTTTTGAGCAGATTCAAGAAAAAATCAGTGAGTATAATTTATCTAATGAAGTTACCATTATCAAAGGTATGGCACCTGATGATCCTGATCTTGCCAAATCTTTTCTTGCAGCCGATTATTTTATCTTACCTTCTATACATGAACCTTTTGGTATTGTAGCTTTGGAAGCTTGGGCAAGTAAATTACCGGTGATTGCTCATCACGTGGGAGGATTGCAAAAATTGATTTCAGAAGGTAAAACAGGGTTGTTCTTTTATAGAAATTCATTAACCGGATTGGTTGAGAAATTTTATGAAATGCGAGAGAAGAAAACAGAAATTATTGCAAATGCATATAAGGAAGTTTGTGATGAATATTCTTGGGATAATATCACAAATAAGTTAATTGAATTTTATAAACGTATAATTGATAAACATCACAGGAAATAATTTTGAGCAAATTACTCTATATTGATCGACCTTTTCAAAATGAAAAAGGTGGAGATAAAAACCGAAGTAAATTTCTTTGGAATACCTTAAAAGAAAATTACGAAGCCGACCTATTGTTGCTTAAGGATTATAAAAATCCTAATCAAAAAGTTCATCCGCATTTTGGATATAAAAATATCTTTGAACTTACTACTACAAAACCGCTAAGACGCAATCCTGAAGCTATAATGAATTTTAGGTCAGACGAGATAGCGAAATATAAAAAAATAATAACAGAGCAACAATATGAGATAATTTTCATCCGCTTTGCTGCTCCTGCAATGTTGGCGGATATTGCTGCGGAAATTTTGCCCAAAGCTAAAATTGTATTTGATGTT
>JAMOPB010000360.1 GCA_027064945.1 Candidatus Cloacimonadota bacterium | reverse complement strand
ATAGCGCGCGGTTTAAATGAAACCTATAAAATTTGGCATCGTAAACTTACACTTCCTGAAATGTTATTGGAACTGAAAGCGGATTATATTATTGTGGAAGGAATGACATCTGCAGCTCTTCCCCGCATTATCTGCGCTAAGGATGATGAGCAATTAGACGAATTAGTTAATCATACGGTTTTTGCCGTTTCAGGAATTTATGCTGATAATCATACAAAATACAAAAATTTAGATGTTTATAAATCTGAACAAGATATCGTGAAACTTTGTGATTTAATCGAAGAAAAAACATTTGATGCTTTACCTCAAGCTGAACCTGAATGTTGTATGCACTGTGGATTTACTTGTTTTGATATGGTAGGAAAAATTTTGGCTGGCGAACGAAAACGCTCTGATTGCATAACAGATCGTCAAGAAAGAGTAACTCTAAGCGTAAATGGGAAAGATATTAAAATTGTTCCTTTTGTTCAGAATATTTTAGCAGATTCAATCGAGGCAATTGTTCGAAACCTAAAAAGTAGTGATTATGGTGATATTGAGATAAAAATTAAGCAGAAATGAATCGGATAATTCAGACTAATAAAAACAAATTGGAGATATTCCAAGATGATTCTCAGATCTGGAAATATTTTCGTTCTGAAGATGAATTTTTAAGTGAATTGCAAATTTATCGGCAAAATCCTTGCTTTGCTCCCAAATTGATTGGGTTTAATAAAAATGATCTAATCTTGAAATTGCAATTTTTAGAAGCTAAAACGATTTTGCAAATTAAACCGGAATTTGATAAAATCGCTCAGTTATTTAGCAAATTACATTCTTTTAAAAAGCGAACTATCTGCCTTTGTGATGTTAACCCGAAAAATATTTTATTTGATCTTTCCGAGCATAAATACTACTTAATAGATTTCTCCGATTGGCAATATCAACCCAAAGAATATGATCTTGTTCGCTTTTTGCTATTCTGGGCTTCGATCTATTCGTCTGACATATTTCAAAAAAATGCTGAGATTTTTTTAAATAGCTATAATATCTTTTTACCAATTGATTATTTTTTGATGCAAAAATTTCTTCAACCTGCAATTTTAGAATTTGATGAAAGGCGTAAAAAATTTAATCGCAAGAAAGCTATTGTAACCGCTGAACCAGATAAAAACAGACTCTGGATTTTGGAAAAAATTAATAAGCAGATTAGATAATTCTTAGGAAAAGAGAAATTTTATTGCGTATCTTTTTTCATATTTGCAATTTTCAAAATTCCTCTTTTCCCAAGCTCAATATCCATTGTTCCTGTCGTGTTATCTTTGCTAAAAGATATTTTCAGATCCGTTAGTTTCTTATCTTTAAAAAGCTTTTCTGCCATTTCTCGATCAAAAGTCACTCCGAAATTAGCAAATTTATTTTTCCAAATACTGAATTTACATCCTCTACGCCAATCACTGCAATAAAAACTTTTCTCGTTTTCAATAATGGAACCTTCTCCACAACGTGGACAAACAGCGATTGCATCTTTCACCTCTTTACGGTTTTTATTTTCAAATCTCACTTTACCGGGTTTATTATCGGCTAAAGTAATTACTTTGCGAACATAATTTTCAATAGCAGACATAAATTTATCTGCTTCCAATTCACCTTTGGCAATGGAAGAAAGACCACGTTCCCATTTTCCTGTAAATTCCGGTGATTTTAGCGCTTGTGGAACA
>JAMOPB010000359.1 GCA_027064945.1 Candidatus Cloacimonadota bacterium | reverse complement strand
ATTATTAATACTGTTGGTAATTCAGCGCCTTCTACTATTCGTAACGATATTTCACAAAATGAAAAAAGGAAATGGATTTATAGTAATAATGAATATAGAGATTTGACTTGGGAATGGGATTTTGAAAGTGATGGCACTATCGATAATACAAACCAAAATCCTACTTTTATTTATGAAATCCCGGGACAATTTGATGTTTCTCTTACCGCTCAAGATGAAAATGATAGCGTAACCTTAGTTAAAGAAAACTATATAATGGTCACCGGCAGTATTAACATACCGCCAATTGTTCAAAACCCAATGGGAACAATAGATATAGTAGCAAACTCATCTGATTCAACTTCAATAAATCTGAATGATGTTTTCTATGATGAAAATGGTGATGTTCTTTCTTTTAGCTACTCAAATAATGAACATATCGATATTGAAATTCTTCAAAACGGAAGTGTTCGTTTTACTCCGGAGTACAATTGGTTTGGAACAGAAGATATTATTTTCTATGCAGACGATGAAGCTACTGTAATTATCAACAGACAAACAAGATACATAACAGCTGACACATTAACCGTAAATGTGATCCTTCCTGAAACAACCTATATTGATGCTGGAGAAATTAGCGGTGTATGGGATAACACATCTTCATATCTAATAACAGGAGAAGTAAGTATTCCAATTGGTGAGGAATTAATAATTAATGGTACTGAAGAAATGCACGCAACAGTAATTTTCCCTGACGAATTCTCCTTTGTTGTAGATGGCATTTTAACTGCCAATTATGTAGATTTTATTGATTATGAGGGAAATCTTTGGAATGGTATAATAATCAATGATAATACCAATAATACAACTATTTCCAACTGCCTAATACAAAATGCTTTTGTAGGAATTACCATAAATGGATGTTCTCCCGCAATTAGCACTGTTGAGGTGATAAATGATCCATTGGAAAGAGTAATAACAGAAACAGGAATTGTAATAAATGATGCTGCTAGCCCAAGTATCAACGGTCTTGTTATTGATAATTACTCTAAAAAAGGAATTGAGATAATTAATGAAAGTACATCTTCCTCAATTCCAACAATAAGCAATCTACGAGTTCAAAATAGTTCAAATTCTTTACGTGATAGCTTAAATATCGGAATAGATATTCAAGGAAAAGTTGCAATTCAATTAGATGATGTTGTTCTTAAAGATTTCACAAATGGAATAAATTTTATTTCAGATGGTTCTCAATACAGAGATATTCCAACTTTATCCAATATTCGAGTTCAAAACAGTTCCAATAGCTTACGTTCAACCAATAAAGGCATAAACATTGAAAATGTTTCAACTTTTGTAGCTATCGCCGATACTGTCATAAATTATCCAATTGGCATGAAAATAGCTACTACAGAATCATTTGGTTCAATTCCTACTCTAAGCAATATTCGAGTTCAAAATAGCTCGAATAGTCTTAGAGATACATTAAATGTGGGAATTTTTATCAGCGGAAATGTAATTGCTAATATGAACGATATCGAGATGAATGATTTTGCCACAGGTATGATCTATGAATCTGACGGAACACAATATCGAGATATTCCAACCTTGAGCAATATTCGCGTGCAAAATAGTTCAAACAGCCTTAGAAGCGGAATGGTAGGATTAGAATTTAAGAATGTCAGTAGTTTTGAAGCTTCCGATATAATTATCTCAGCTGAA
>JAMOPB010000358.1 GCA_027064945.1 Candidatus Cloacimonadota bacterium | reverse complement strand
GCTGGCTATATGAGAACCATAACCAATCGGATCATTAAAAGGTTCAGTCAAATGGATAGTTGTAAGAATAGCAAAATTTGTATTTTCGCTTTTTTCGTGTAATTTTGAATGACCATTTACCGTATTGAAATCATCATAATTTTCAGTTACAACAAAACCACTAGGATTATTGCAGAAAGTTCTAACAGAATATCCTGTTTTGCTTTTATAGCGTATTTTAAATTCATACATCTCTTCATTCAGTTCCTGCACAATGTGGTTTGGAAGTTCAAATCGAACACCTAAATCTACGTGAGTGTTATCTAAAATCAAGCCAGGCACTTCTTTAGTAATATTTTGAACAAGTTTATGACCACTTCTTCCTACAGCAACCACAACCTTATCAAATTTATCTTTTCCATCAATCAATACACCATCTTCAAATGGAACAACCTTTTCCACTTTATGATTAAAATGGAAAAAGATATTTCCTCTCTTGGAAAAATCTTCGAAAATATTGTATAGAACTTGTTTAAGTTGATCTGTTCCTATATGATAAAAATCTGCTGTTACCGGTTGAAATCCTTTCTCATAAAATGTTTTGTAATATTCTTGATTTGTAAAAGAGCTACCCGTTTCCACTGTGTTTGAATCTGTTTGTGCAATATAAAAATCTACCAATTTCTTTTGTAATTGAAGATCGATTTTCATCGACCCACCCATTTCATCAGAAACAAACAATTTACCATCTGCTCTAATTCCTGAAATACTGGAAGAATAGATATCCTTGCTTTTCTCAAACACGTGAATTTCGTGTTCACTATCTTTACTTTTCTCGATAAAACCTATCGCTGCCGCGCCAAATCCAATGATCGCGATTTTCATAATTACCTCTTTTGATATGAATTTTTATGCGGTTCAAAAGAAAAATTGTAAATGCCAATAAGAACTAACTCTTTTGAACACTATCTTTAATCTGAACATACTACTATCTGTCAAGTGCAAAGAGAATTTACCCAAAAAACCCCTAAAAATTCCAACCGATAAAGCCTTCCGCTCTCGATATTTCGCCATCTCTTAATTTGATATTTATTCCCGGAGATAATTTATTATCCGAATTGGAAATCTCAAAATTCAACTCATCTATCTTATTTTTATTCCAAGCAGTATAGATTCTAAAATCACATAATTTTTTATTGTTATATTGCAGCTGAGCAACAATTTCTGAAATCGGTAAATATTTTTCACCATCGTGAATTACACCTGCTTCCAACCAATAGTAATTTTGCCAATAACTTGCTATTCCAAAGCTTAGATAAGGAACAATTCGCTCGGAAAAATCATATTTAAAGGCATTTGCAAAAGCCAAATCGTTATTCACTTGAAAAGATGCATAGGATGAATATTCCCCATCTGTTGCCAAAGCTAAATTACAATCAACCTCAGAAATATTTCCATTCCAACCAAAATTAATCTTCAGTTCTTGATTATTTGATACTCGCAAAAAATATTCTTGATTTTCCCAAAAAAAGTTTTGCTGACTATAAAATCTTAATGAATCAGAATAATCCAAGTTCAATGAAGAGTGTAAATTATGAAAATCGGAATATAAACTTCCTGATATTTCATATTCGTTTTCATCCCAAACAAAACCGCTTGAAACTTGATGGTGATTGCTAAAAATTAAGTTTTGCCGTAAGTGTATATTTTCTATCTGTTTCGCA
>JAMOPB010000357.1 GCA_027064945.1 Candidatus Cloacimonadota bacterium | reverse complement strand
TTTGCTTACCCTACTTACCTTCGTCCTCACACTTAGTTAAATAAGTAAACTAACATATGTTTGTCAAATCATTTCTTTTTAAAGGTAGTTTATTCTATCCTTAACTTCCATAACTGATTCATTTTCAAAGTGTTGTGATATACATAAAATATTATTCCATCATAAAATATTGGACGTTTTATATTTTAGATTAAGTAAAGAAAAAGTATAAATAACTCCTTTTAATATAAAATGAATAAGCATCAGTGAGTTTTCACCCTAGCTGCTATAGCAGATATTATTCTTTCATAGAAGGATAATGAATATCAAAATAGCTGCATTCCTTTTAAATAATTTTCCTAATTGATACATACTTAACAGTCCCATCAAAAAGCAAAACTCTTGACGCATGGATTCCGAAAAATGAACTTGCAAAAAATATTATAGGAAATAATAGATATGCAAGATACAAGCACTGATAATAATCCATTACATGGAGTCACTCTAAAGAAAATGCTAATCAGTTTACTTGGATTTTATGGATGGGATGGTTTAGCTTCTCGCATCAATATTCGCTGTTTTAAATTTGATCCGACCATAAATTCCAGTCTAAAGTTTTTACGTCGCACACCTTGGGCGAGACAAAAATTGGAAGATCTTTATTTATATACGGAAAGAATTCGAGCAAAAAGTGAAGATTTGGAAACGGAATCAAATGATATAGGAACCCAAGAATGAAAAAAATAATTGAAAAATTCAACGATATAAACATTGCCGTAGTTGGTGATTTAATGCTTGATAAATACATCATTGGAAAAGTTGAACGCATTTCACCTGAAGCGCCCATACCGGTAGTTTCAGTACATAAAGAAAAATTTGTAGCAGGTGGGGCAGCTAATGTAGCTGCGAATATTGCCACTCTAAGTGGGAATGCTAAAATTTTTGGTGTTGTTGGAAAAGATGAAGCAGCCTTGATCTTGGATAATTGTATAAAAGATTTAGGAATTGATACAGCCGGAATGATTAATCTTCCGGAACGAAAAACAATTCAGAAAATACGCATAATTGGCCAAAGCCAACAACTGTTGCGAGTGGATTATGAAGACGGTTCATACATAGGATCTCATGCTGAAAAACAAATCATTTCGCAATTATCTGCATGTGAAAATCTTCAGATAATCATAGTTTCAGATTATGCAAAAGGCACAATAACAACCGAGCTTATGCAATTATTAAAAACAATTGCTCTTAAAAAAAACATAAAAATCATTGTCGATCCCAAACCTAAGCACAAAGAATTTTATAAAGATGTGTACCTTATCACACCAAACCAAAAAGAAGCTCAAGAATTAAGCGGGATAATTTTAGAAAAAGATGAAGATTTTTTAGCAGCCGGAGCAAAACTTGTAGAAAAGTTTCATTCAAATATCATCATTACTGCCGGTGACAAAGGTATGTATGTTTTCCCAATTGATGCTCCTAAAGAATTTACTCACATACCAACAGTTGCCAGAGAAGTTTATGATGTATCAGGTGCCGGTGACACTGTAATAGCAACCTTAAGTTTGGCTTTAGCAAGTGGCGCAAATTTGTCTAAAGCTGCTAAATTAGCCAATATTGCCGCTGGCATAAAAGTTAGTAAGATTGGAACTGCACCAGTGCATTTTGATGAACTATTAAATGAGATATAAAGATGAAATACGATTTGGTTAAAAATAAATTTGCGCGTTTG
>JAMOPB010000356.1 GCA_027064945.1 Candidatus Cloacimonadota bacterium | reverse complement strand
AGGTGCGGAAATAATTACCGGTTACACAAAGGCAGAAGTTTTAGGAAAAGATTGGTTCAAAATATTTTTCCCAAAAGAGATGTTAAACGAAATGAACCAAGTTTGGGAAGATTCTTGGGGAATTGAATCTCATTCCTATATAAATCCAATTCTATCTAAAGAAGGAAAAGAAATAATAGTTTCCTGGCAAATTACAGGAATATATGATAATGAAGATACTTCAAAGCAGTTATTAATTTCTATTGGTGAAGATATCACTGAGCGCAAGAAAAAAGAAAAAGAGTATTTATTACTCTCCACAGCAGTTACTCAAAGCCCTTCAGTAATTGCAATTACCAATACGGAAGGGATTTTGGAATATGTGAATCCTAAATTCACTGAACTTACCGGATATACTATTGAAGAAGCGGTAGGTCAGAACCCAAGAATCTTAAAATCAGGAGAATTACCGGATGAGGTCTATGTAGATTTATGGGCAACAATTTCCTCCGGCAAAGAATGGCGGGGAGAATTTCATAATAAAAAGAAAAATGGCGAATTGTTTTGGGAAGCTGCTGCAATTTCTCCCATATTTGACAAACAAGGTAGAATAATAAATTATATAAAAGTGGCCAAAGATATCACCGAACACAAGCTGGCAGAAGAACAAATAAAGAAAGATCTGAAAATCCAAACTGCCCTTATTCAGGAGATATATCATCGAACCAAAAATAATATGGCGGTTATTTCTGCTATGCTTTCAATGCAAGCCCGAAATTCCGATAGTGAATATGTGAAATCAACATTCAGGGAAATAAGAAATAAAATCAAAGCAATGTCATTGGTTCATCAAAAATTGTACCAAGCCAACGATTTATCAAATATTAGCCTGAAAGATTATATTGAAGACCTAACAAAGCTTATAATGCAGAGCTACTGTTATCTTTCCAAGAAAACAAAACTGAAATTTGATTTACAGGATGTTAAGATTTCCATTGATTCCGCTATTCCATTGGGATTGATTATTAATGAACTTATTTCTAATATTTTCAAACACGCTTTCCCGAATAGTCAGGAAGGTGAAATTTTTATCCGATTATTCAAAGAAGATAATGAAACAATAAATCTAGAATTAAGTGATAACGGTGTTGGCTTTCCAAAAGATTTTGATCCTCTGAAAGATGGTTCAATGGGATTGGCTTCCGTATTTTCCATTGTGGAAAATCAACTGAAAGGTGAGATTTCCGTAAAAAGTGAAAATGGACTGAAATGGTATATTAAAATTAAAGATAATCATAAAAAAGCGAGAGTATAATATGGAAAACATATAGGACAAGTTGCTAACTTAGGCTTTGAAATTAAACAATTTAGGTAGAACAATTTGCTATCTAGATTTTTGTCTTTTTGCAATTTAACAAGTTTTGCTACTTAATGAAAAACATAAAACTTTTTAAATTTCGTTAGATTCATTGACATCAATAAACATAATTTCAAAATATCAATTCATACAAGAAAAATCAAAAAAATAGGAGCTTGTTTTTCAGTAATTTAAATCGATTAAATTAATTAAAGGAGATGAGATTATGTCTGAATTTATTAATAACAGTGAGAACAGAGTAAAAGACCTTCTTGCTTTCTCACTAGGCATTATGAATGGTGAAGATGGCAAAATACTATTAGAAAGATACAAGAATGCAATAGATCATGTTACACCTTATGATATGCTTGCACTCGAAGATAAGCAAATGCAGATGGGAATCAAACCCAAAGCAATCAAGAAAGATGTGGAAAAAGTGCTTAATGTGTTCTATAGCAGCCTTGAAAAATATCCATGGGAAAAACCTGTAGAAGACACATTCCTATATCATTTAACGTTGGAAAACCAAGCATTAATCTTTAAATTAAATCAAATTAAGAAAATCTTAAAAAAATACAGAGGTAAAGAAAACGATCATTTTCCTGAAATGCAGAAGGAACTACTACCTCTCTTTAAAGAACTAACAGAATTTGAAACACATTATGTAAAAAAAGAAAATATACTTTTCCCTTATCTTGAAAAAAAATGGGAAAGCTACCGCCCACTCAACGTTATGTGGTCATTACATGATGATATCCGAAAAAGCCTGAAATCAATTATAGCAATGTTGGAAAATCCGGATTCCAAGTGGGAAGATTTTAATAGAAAGCTGGGTGAATATTACTTCTTAGTTTTTGGAATGGTACAAAAAGAAGATCTGATAATCTTCCCGGTTGCAACAGAAACCGTGAATGAAGATGAATGGATAGATATGTACAATCAAAGTTTTGAATATCCATTCCCATTTATCGAAAAACCAAAGAAGAAAGAAAAACATAAAAAAGAACGACAAGCAACAAACGATTTTGGAGAACAAGATCTTGGGTTCCGAACAGAAACCGGAAACTTAAGTTATGAACAAGTTCTACTTGCTTTTAACCATTTACCTGTTGATATAACCTTTGTTGATGAAAACGACAAAGTACGTTATTTTAGTAGAGCAAAAGATAGATTTTTCCCACGCTCTCCCGCAATTGTAGGAAGGGATGTAAGAAATTGTCATCCACCTGAAAGCGTACACATTGTAGAAAAAATAATTGAAAAATTCAAAAAAGGTGATAGAGATGTTGCTGACTTCAGAATCAAGATGAGAGGAAAATATATTCTTATCAGATATTTTGCAATGCGAAATGATGCCGGAGAATACAAAGGAATACTGGAAGTTGGCGAAGATATTACCGAAATCAGCAAGATGGATGATGAGAAAAGATTGTTAGATTGGGAATAGTATTATTTATAATACATTTTTTTTAGGAGATTGGAAATTAAATACAAAACTCATAAAAAAAAAGTTCATCCCAATTTGTTCAAATAAAGATTAAATAAATACGTTTTAATAAAAAAGACTGTCTAAAAAAAAGGCAGTCTTTTTTTTTATCTAATCACTCATCTTCTTATAATTCCAGATCGCATAAAAGAAAGTGAGAAAAGCATAGATCAACAATATTAAAAAACTATGTATTTGATCAAAAAATGTTGAACCTTTTAACATTGTGTTTCTCAAAACTTCGATAAAATATGATATCGGAATCAATTTGGTAAGCAATTGTGCCCAATTCGGCATACTTGCAATCGGAGTAAATAAACCTGATAAAAACAAGAATATCATAATAAGAAAATAGGCAACAAACATTGCCTGTTGCTGTGTATCGGAACGTGAAGAAATTATCAATCCGATCGAAAGCATAATAACAAGGTAAACTACCGCAAATAGATAGATAACACCTAAACTCCCAACAATCGGAACACCAAAAATATATTTGGAAATAATCAATCCGAAGGTTAATTCAAGAAGAGCAATTATCATCATAGGAATTAATTTTCCTGCTATAAAATGTGTTTTTGTTATAGGAGTAACATTCAGTTGATCAATCGTTCCAATTTCCTTTTCACGAGCAATATTCATTGAATTTACAAAAACACCAATCATTGTTACCAAAAAAACCAAAATTCCCGGAACCATGAACCATTTGTAATTTAGATATTCATTATACCAATTTCTTTCAATAGAATTTATTCCCACCCCATCACGTTTCATTTCCAATTGTTCTTCATTGATAGAAAACTGAACATCTTTAAGAATCTCATTTATATAAGAAATTATTATTCCGGAGGCTGCACCATCTACAGCATCGATTATTATCTGAATTTTTCCTTGAAATCCTTTTTTAATATCTTTTTCAAAATCTTTATCAATCACAAAAATAAAATCAGCATTATCCTTTTCCAAATCTGATATAGCTTCTTCTTTTGTAAGCACATTAGAATTATATGTGAAATATTTGTTATGAGATAATTTATATACTATTTCATTAGATATGGAAGAGTTATCATTATCCAATACCGTAAAATGTATGTCCTTAATATCATAAGTAGCTGCATTTCCTAAAACTATAATTTGAAACAATGGCATAAAAAATATGATTGGAATCAACGCTCTATTCCGTATAATTTGTTTGAATTCTTTCTGAATTAAAAATAATATTGTTCGCATATTTACCTCAAAGTCGTATTTTAAATTTCTTTAGACTTACAATCAAAAGAAAAATCGTCATTGATGATAAAATCGCTAATTCTTTTATCAAATCAAAAAAGCCTAAACCTTTTAACATTATCCCTTTTAATATTAGCACAAACCATTTTGCGGGAACTATATCCGAAAGCCATTGTAAAATTAACGGCATACTTTTAATAGGGAAAACAAAATCTGATAGAAGAATTGTAGGAAGCATCAACATAACTAATGACATTAACATTGCCACCTGCTGCGTTTCTGCAATACTAGAAAATAACAAGCCTAATGAAAGAGCAGAAGCAATAAAAATTGAACTTGCAAAAATCAATAACACAAAGCTACCTGAAACAGGCATTCCAAAAACAAAAATGGAAAAAAGCATTATAACAATTGCATTTATAAATGAAAGCACTATGTAGGGAACCACTTTCCCTAAAATGATTTGTATAGGAGAAAGTGGCGAAACCAAAAGAATCTCCATCGTTCCGAGTTCTTTCTCACGTGTAATGGAAATACTTGTCATAAAAGCAGATAACAGCATCAATATCATCGCAGTTAAACCGGGTATAAACATGAATACAGATTTTAATTCAGGATTATAAAATAATCTTAAACTAACATCAAAAAGTGGTTCTTGAATATAATATTCTTCTAGGAAATTATTAAAAATTGATTCTGTATAGTTTTTAACTTGGCGTGCATAATTCGGATCGGAACTATCAATAACAAGTTGAACTTTTGCTTCTTTGTTCAATCTAAGATTTTTTGAAAAATCTTTATCAAAGACAATAACTTCTTTCAGCTTTCCCTTCTTAAATTCATCATCAAATTCTGTTTCATTTGAAAAAACTTTTATTATCCTAAAATATCCCGATGATTCAATTTTATGTAATAATCTTGTAGTAGTTTCATCTTGAGAATGATTCAAAATTCCGATGGGAATATCTTTTACTTCATTCCTTAAGGCAAATCCAAAAAGCAATAGCTGAATTATCGGTATCGCAAAAAGAATCAAGAGACTTCTTTTATCTCGGATAATATGCAAAAATTCTTTTTTAACAAAAGCTATAAATTCATTCATTCTAACCTCTCGCCAGCTTCAGGAAAACATCATCCATCGATTCAGCATTAAAATTCTTTTTTAGCATTTTTGGCGTATCAAGCGCATCTATTCTTCCATCTACCATTATGGAAACTCTATCGCAATATTCCGCTTCATCCATATAATGCGTTGTTACAAATACTGTAATTCCTTTATCAGCAGCTTCATAAATCAAATTCCAAAACTGTCTTCTTGTAATAGGATCTACTCCCCCGGTTGGTTCATCCAAAAATACAATTTTCGGATCATGAAAAATAGCAGTTGAAAAAGCTAATTTTTGTTTCCAACCCAATGGAATAGTTTTAACTAATTTATTTTTGACATTTTGCAATTGCAATCTATCTACCAATTTGGCTGTTTTATCTTTAATTTCTTTATTGGAAAGTTTATAAATCCCACCATAAAGTTTTAGATTTTCTACTATTGTCAAATCTTCATAGAGTGAGAATTTCTGGCTCATATAGCCAATACTGTGTTTTATCTCTTCTTGTTGCTTATAAATATCGTATCCGGCAATTTTCGCTTCTCCTGAAGTTGGAGAAAGTAAACCGCATAACATTTTAATTGCTGTAGTTTTCCCGGCTCCATTTGCTCCCAAAAATCCAAATATTTCTCCTTGAGAAACTTCAAAATCAATATTATCAACTGCTGTAAAACTTCCAAACTTCTTAACTAAATTTTTTACTTGGATTATTTTCATTTATTGCTCGCTTTTCAAAGTATCTGATTTCTTTGATTGTTTATTCATCAAGCTCATAAAGCAATCTTCGATAGTAATTTTAGCTTTTGAGATAAAGATTTCTTCATGTCCCCTATTTTCTAAAAAAGTTCTTATTTCAGAAAAATACTTATCATCACATTTATTAGATTTGGAAGTAAAATGCAAATTCTCGCCAAAAGTGAAAACTGTTTCTACATCATAAAATTCATTAAGATCTTTTATCAATTTATACCTTTTTTTTGCCAAAATTGCCAAAATATTCTCTTTATGATTTTCTACAATTTTTTGTGGAGATTCTATTTCCAATATATTCCCTTCATAGATCAAAGCTACTCTATCGCACAAAGAAGCCTCATCCATATATGGAGTAGAAACCAAAATTGTAAGTCCGTTTTGCTTTAATTTGGAAAGCATCTCCCAAAATTCTTTTCTGGAGACAGCATCCACTCCGGTTGTCGGTTCATCCAAAAATAAGATTTCAGGTTTATGAATTAAGGCACAGGAAAGTGCTAATTTCTGTTTCATACCACCGGAAAGCGCGCCGGCTCTTCTATTCTTAAACGGCTCAATCTGTTTGTAGATATCTTTTATCAAATCGTAGTTTTCGTCTATTGTAGTGCCATAAACAGAAGCAAAGAAATTTAGATTTTCTTCTACGGTTAAATCTTGATACAAGGAAAATCTTCCCGGCATATATCCGATTTTTTTTCTAATTGATTTATAATCTAAAACAACATCCAAACCCAACATTCTTGCTTTCCCATTATCGGGTAAAAGCAAAGTGGTTAATATTCGAAACAAGGTTGTTTTTCCTGCGCCATCAGGTCCGATCAAACCGAAAATCTCACCCGATTTGATTGAGATATTTACATCATTTAATGCAATAACCTTATCAAATGTTTTAGAAATATTTTCAATTTTAAGAATTATATCATTCTTTTTATTCATCAGAATTCCTTTTCAGTTTTCAAAAAACCACTTCCGCCGGCATTCCAATCTTTAATAATCCATCATTTTTTACTAAGATTTTAATAGCATATACTTGTGAGATTCTTTCTGTTTTTGTTTGGATTATTTTAGGAGTAAATTCTGATTTATCAGAAATATAACTAATTTTCCCAACATATGTCTTCATCTCTTTATTTTCTTCATCTATAAGAACTTGCACTTCTTGACCCAGTTTTATTTTAGAAAGTTGGTCCCCGGATATATACGCTTTCAATATCAATTCATCAATATCTGCAACAGATAAAATCGGTCTTCCAATAGTAATAAATTCACCATTATTATAGTATTTCTTCAAAATAGTTCCGGCTATCGGAGAAGTAACCTTTGATTTTGATAATTGATCATTTATTTTTAAGAGATTTATTCTTAACGCTTCCTTTTCTTGTTGCACTTTTTCTTTTGATAAATTAGCCTGCATTAACTTCTCATTCATAATATTTTTGTTTGTAAGCAAATCATCAAATTGCTTTTGAGTAGCTGCATTGTTTTTTACCAACTCTTCAAATCTATTAACATCTCTTTGAATCTTGGTCAATTCCAATTTAGCTTGTTTAATTTGAGAAAAAATAATCTTTTCCTGAACTTCCAAAGCATTCATTTTCGTAAGAATTTCTTGTTTTTGAAGATAAACCTGAACAGTGTCAATCTGGCAGATAAATGCATCTTTATCTATTTTATCACCTTCTTCAAAAGGAAAATCAATAATTTTACCGTTTAATTCTGCAGAAACCACAATTTCATCTGCTTCAAAATTTCCATAAGCATCACTTAAATCATTATTATTTGAGCATCCGAAAATGATCAGTGTGCTAAGAATTATCCATAAATAATTTTTCATTTATCCTCCAAGTTATCTGATTTCACCAATATATTTTTTATTATACAATTTTTCATAAAGAAGCTGTAATTCTCGTAATCGCAAAGATATTTGAGTATTTGCAACCGCAGTATTATCATCTATCACATCTATTGAAGTGGCTATTCCATTATCAAATTGAGAATTGGTTATCTTTTGAATCTTCAATCTCAATTCTAAAATTTTCCTATCATTTTCCAGCATAGCCGTTATTTTTTTAATCTTTTCTATCGATTCATTCTTTCGCATTTCAAGATTTTTTGAAAAAGCAGATTCCTCATTTTCCAATATTTTCTTGCGTACTTTTAATATTTCTTGTTCAGAATGATATCTTCTCCAATTCCAAATATCCCACTTAAAATTGATGCTGTATTTATAGAAGTCATTCCACTCATTATCAAAAATATTTAAACCGGGATTTCCATAACCTATTTGAGCATTTGCAACTAATTTCGGTAACTTTAATTTTGAATAGAGAGTAGAATTCTCATCCAATAACAAAATCCGTGATTTAAACAAATCATATTCTTTTCTATAAGAATGTTTTTCTGTAAATTCCGGTTTTTCAAAATCTATTCCGACAGCTAAAGATTCACCGGTTAGAATTGAGATTTTTTTATAAACATCTGCCAAACCGCTTTCAGCTTCTAGTATATCTTGCTCTACCTTAATTATCTCACTTTCTAAAAGGTAAATATCCTTCTCCTGTAAAATTCCTACTTCTTTGGATTTTATGGCTGTTTTTTTTCTTTCATTAAGATTATTCAGCAAGTTTTGTTTAATTTCCAATTTCTCTTTTTGGAATAAAGCGGCAAAATACAACGAAAATAATTTTTCTTTAAGCGATTCAAGTTTAATAACATTTTCATCATTTTCTATTTCCATTTTCAGGTTGGATAATTCCCGCCTTTGATGATTTACTCCGCTATCATATAAAATCTGGTCGATATTAAGCACTATCTGCTTTCTTTGTGTATCTGTTTCCGGTATTTGAAAAAGTGCCGACGAGATCGGTAATTCCATAGTTTCCGATTGATCGGAAAATGAGCCGATTAAGCTAAACTGAGGAAACAAATAACTCAAAATTTTCTGTTCTTCAATTTCGGTGATTTTATCATATAAATCCGAATTTTTGAAATTTGGATAATTCGCTTCCAAAGATTTTTCCAAATCTTCCAATGTAATGGAAAACAGTTGTGAAATCGTAAATATATATATCATCAACAATATTTTTTTCATTAGGACTCCTTTTGAATTGAAAATTTTACAAATTCATAAATTTCCTTTTTTCTTTCAGATAAAAACAACTCCAAATCTTTTTCATTCATTTTATAAATCTTTGTATAAACGTCTTTGGAAAGGAACGGAAATACGCATAAGGAAATAATATTTACGAATAAATGTTTT
>JAMOPB010000355.1 GCA_027064945.1 Candidatus Cloacimonadota bacterium | reverse complement strand
AAGCGGATAAGTTCCTTCTTGTTCTAGCGGGTTTTGTGTAGCCATCACTAAAAATGGTTTTGGTAGGATATAAGATTTATCACTAATTGTAACTTGGCGTTCCTGCATCGCTTCCAATAAAGCGGACTGAACTTTTGCAGGTGCACGGTTAATTTCGTCAGCTAAGATAAAATTAGCAAAAATAGGACCTTTTTTTGCAACGAATTCTGCTGTTTTTTGGTTATAGATCATTGTACCTATAATATCGGCAGGCAAAAGATCCGGAGTAAATTGAATTCTTTTAAATGTAGAATTAATTGTTTTGGAAACAGTACTTATGGCCAGTGTTTTAGCCAAACCGGGAACACCTTCCAATAAAATGTGACCATTAGCTAATAAACCTATTAATACACGTTTTAGCATGTATTGCTGTCCAACAACCACTTTACCAACTTCAGCGTTCAATTTGTCGATAATCTCGCTTTTTCCCATTACCTTTTGATTGATCTCTTCGATTCTCATTTATCCTCCAATTCTTCTCGAACTAATTTATGTTGTTTAATAATTTCCCCGGAAGGGGTTTTAAAACTAAATATAATGTAATCTTCAGAAACTTCTGCCAGACAGTAAGAAGCTTCATATCCTCGATCTTTATCTCTTTTTAAATGTCCCGGATTGAGAAACAACTTCCCTTTTAAAACTTCATAAGTTGGATGATGTGTATGACCAAATAAGATAATATCACTTTCTCTTTGGAATTTTGTACTATCACTTATGTCGTGAACTAATAGAAATTTCCAATCATCCAAGACAACTTTTTTAGTTTTGGCTAATGTACCGTCAAGATATTTGGGATTATAGATTCCCGGAACTTGTATAACTATTTTATTTTGTATAAGATCTATATTATCTTTCAAATCATCATAATAATCTCCAAGGTGAAATATATAATCTAAATCATTTTCATTTCTCAAGCTATTACGCAAGATGATTTGATTATTATGTGTATCTGATATAATTGCTATTTTTTTCATTTTTCTCCTACTGTAATTTTGAAATTCAGTTATTTAACGACTAAGAAAAAAAACGTTACAAATAAAAATGCTTTCCCTTTTAAAATATAATTTCAAAAAGAAAAGCATTTAATTTATCATTTAAATTATTCTGTGATAAGTTACATCTTTTCCGGTGCAGAAATGCCCATTAAATCAAGACAAATTTCCAAAACGTTTTTTGCAGCCCAAAGTAGATATAATCTACATTGAGAGAGATCAATGTTTTTCTTATCAATAATAGTGTGATTAGAATAATATTTATGAATCAAGCTGGCAAGCTCATGAGTATAAATAGTCAATTTATGAGGTTCACGAGTATCTGCAATATTCTCTAAAGTGGCTCCTAAATTCATCATCTTCTTAATCATGATTATATCATCATCAGAATTAAGTAAGTTTAATAATTTTTTATCAAATTTCTTAACTGATAATTTTTCTTTACGAGCTTTTTTCAATAAAGTGGCTATTCTTGCATGTGCGTATTGAATGTAGTAAACAGGATTTTCTTGTGTTTTTGATTTTGCTAAATCCAAATCGAAATTAAGATGCGAGTTTGGTTTTCTTTCTAGGAAGAAATAACGAGCAGCATCTTTTCCAACTTCATTAATAAGATCATCAAGTGTAACGATTTTTCCTGCACGTTTAGACATTTTCACATTTTCACCATTTTCAAAAAGGTTGA
>JAMOPB010000354.1 GCA_027064945.1 Candidatus Cloacimonadota bacterium | reverse complement strand
ATGATGAAAGCATTACAGCCATATTTGGAAAAGTATGAATATGAATTTTTATTTGAAAGATATATGAAATGCGCAATCGGAATTTGTGGTTGTTGTACTATGGATCCTCTTGGAATTAGGCTTTGTGTTGAAGGTCCGGTTCTGCCAAAGGAGAAAATTGTGCAGCTTACTGAATTTGGTGAATACCATCGAAAAGCTTCAGGCAGCAGAATATATTTTTAGTTGATTATTTAAAAAGAAGGAATGATGAAAAAATTATTAAAAAATTGTTTAACAGCAGACGGTAAAGTAGATATTCTTATTGAGAATGATAAATACAAAGCTATTTCTAAAGTGGGAGAAATCTCAGAAGATGTAGATGAAATTATCAATTTTGAGGGTAAGATAGTAATTCCTGCAATGACTGATCCGCACGTGCATGTAAGAGATTTGGAACAAAGTGATAAAGAAGATTGGGAAAGTTGTTCCAATGCAGCTTTGAAAAATGGAATTACTACAATTTTTGATATGCCAAATACAATTCCACCGACTATAGATTGGGATAGCTTGCTATTAAAACAAAAGATGGCTGAAAAATCTTTAATCGATTATAAACTTTTCTTAGGAGTTGATCCCGATAACCTGATTGAATTAGATTCTATTTTAAGTGCGAACTTAAATGAGATTGCAGGCATAAAATTGTTTCTAGCAAGCTCATCTCAAAATGAAATTATTGATGATAAAATCACTTTGCAGAATCTTTTCCGAATTGCCAAAAGTCATAATTTGGTGATAACTGTTCACACGGAACTGCAAAGATGTTTAGATCAAGTAGATTTGGGAAAAGATGAATATGATGCTACAGATCATAATAATTTACGACCAAGAAAATGTGCGATTGAAGGATTGAAATTGATATTAGATGTTGCAGCAAATATTGGCACAGAAATTGTTATTTGTCATGTAAGCACAAAAGAAGAATTAGAACTAATAGCTAAATCAAAAAAGAAAGGGCAACAAGTATATTGTGAAGTTACTCCGCATCATTTGCTTTTAGATGAAAGCAAGACTAAAGAATTTGGTAATTGGGCAAAAGTAAATCCGCCTCTTCGAACCAAAGAAGACAATGAAGCTCTTTTAGCCGGAATTAAAAGTGGTGTAGTTGATTTTATAGGAACTGACCATGCTCCGCATAAATTGGAAGAAAAATCAAGAGCGTATTTAGAATCTCCTTCAGGTTTTCCCGGAGTGGAAACTGCTCTTCCTGCCTTAATAGATTTGATGTTAAACAATAAAATTACACTTAAAGAACTTGTTCAACTTACTAGCACTAACATTAATAAATTATATAAGATAGATAAAGAAATGAAAATTGGTAATAAAGTTAATTTAGTAGTGATCGATCCTAAAGAAAAAACAATAATTGATGTAAAAAATTTCGTAAGCAAAGCGAAATACTCGCCTTTTGAAGGTAGTGTGTTTCAAGGAAAAATTGTAGATGTTATTTACACAGGAAAAACAGAAAAACAATAAAATATTTCAATCTGTTTTTCAGTTAAGAAATTCTATAGAATAAAGAATTAAATAAGATTAGGAGAAAAAATGACCACAGAAGAATTTGTATTAGAATTAGAAAAGATCGGAGCTGTAAAATTTGGGAACTTTACATTAAAGAGCGGTTTGCAATCACCATTCTATTTCGACCTGCGCGATATGATCAGTTATCCGGAAATTTTAGACGGAGTAGCT
>JAMOPB010000353.1 GCA_027064945.1 Candidatus Cloacimonadota bacterium | reverse complement strand
AGCCATTAAATATTTAATCTCGGGAATTTGTTTATTTTCCGGATAACTCTTTGTCAATCTTCCGCCCAATAATATCACCATTTGATATTCTTCCAATTCAAAATAACACTCCAAATAATTAGTTAAAGAGCGTTGTGAATATTCGGAAAGTGGGAAGTCATCTAACAACTTTTTATAATTATCTGCTGCTGCTTTGAATTTTTTATTCATTTTCTGCACATTGGCTAAATAATATAAATTTTTATCTTTAGAAGAACTGTTGGGATAACCTTCTATTACCTTTTCAAAAGCATCTTCTGCACGTTCAAACTGATTTTTTTCCAAATAGCATCTTCCAATATAATGCCAGGCTTCTTGTGCTACTTCGGATGTTGGAGCTATTCGAATAACTTCTTCAAACTCGATAATTGCTTCATCATAAAGTCCTTCATTGAATTGATATTTTCCATATTCGATATCTGCAAATAAAAATGAGACAACTGCCCATAACATTATTATGATTATTTTTTTCATGAATTCTCCTGAAAATTTTCTTTTGCCCAAGAGTTAAATTTTGGTAAACAGTGTCAAGTGTGATTAAGGAAGGTTGATTAGATGATCAATTAAATTTTTAATTTTACAGCTTTAGGGAAATTTTCTCAGCCAAAAGAAAAAAGGGAACATCAGCTTATATGTTCCCTTAAAATTAATTTATCTGTTTATTATTCAAACTGAAAATTAGAAACTCCGATAATTGTGCCGTCTTCTGCTTTTTCGGGCTGCCAAGAACGAACCATTATTTTTGGTTCTTTCGGATTTTCCAAGTCAAACATTAAAAAGAGATAACCTTTATCCCGATAATCGGAAGAATAGTAGTATTGGCCGATCTGGATTCCGAAAACCTTTTTCCCTTTGCTGAGAACTCTATCGATCACATTATCTGAAAAACGAATATTGATAAATTCTTTTTTGGAAAATTGTTCCTGCAATCTATCAATATATTCACCTTTTTTCAAAGTAACATATTCTATCAAATCATCACCGAGTTGTTGATAAAGTTTATCCGCATAATCATCGGGCATACGTTTTATAACTCTGCCTACAATTATAAGGGCATCATCGGAAAATACATCATTTATAAAATCAATATCCTTCAAGCAATAAGCAGTTTTGTATTGTTCAATAAAATTTATGATCAGTGCTTTTTCTTCATCGGTTCCGTAATCTTTACTCATAATATCTTTTATAGCAGTATCGGATAAAGAAAACGTAATCCCGTCAATTTTGTTATTTTCATCAAACACGAAATTCACTTTTTCGGTAAAATCTTCATTAGAATTACGGAAATCAAATTTCAGTTGAATGCTTCGCACAACGCTAAGTTTTCCGATTTTAAGAAGTTTCAATTCATTTTTTTCTGGAAGAATTTCTGCATTTCCATAACCAATTAGCTCATTGAAATCTCTGAAACCTTTAGCAGAAAAATATTTACGTGATCCGGCTAAATCTTTCTTGGAAATCGCAGCAATCACATTTTCCAATATAGCAATTTTATCTTTAGGAATTTTTGTATCGTAAGAAACAATAGATTTTACAGAGGAAATTTCCGTTACCTCTTTTCCGCTAAAATCACATTTCTTATTGGAATTATTAAATTTATATGGTTTCATAGCACTAAGTGTTTGTTGGATATCACCACTAAAACCATGATTGGCAAAGCTGCAATCAATTTCCAATTCTATGAAATCCA
>JAMOPB010000352.1 GCA_027064945.1 Candidatus Cloacimonadota bacterium | reverse complement strand
TTTTAGCCAAAAGGCGGCAATTGCATCTTGGTTCATCTCAGATAAATCCACCTCTAAACCGGCTTGATAGTTATAATCCATCAAAATTCCGTAATAATCAATCTCAATTATAGGAAGTTTCTTATCGACTGCGAAATAGATATTTTCTTCATTTTCAGCTTCTTCCACTTGGAAAACAACAGGTTTTGCCGGCAAATCTTTTTCCACTTTTACAGGCTCTATTTTTTCCACTACAAGTGGTTCCGGAATTTTTGGTTCAGTATCTTTTTCCAAACCTTGATAAGCATCAAATTCGCTCCAATTCTGTTTTAGGAATTCATAGAAAGCTTTATCTTCTTTACTTTTAAAACTATCTAATTGATCTTCTTGTGCTTTTTTCCAAGCTTCAAAATCATTTTGAGCATTCAGAAATGTAAAGAATGCCAAACAAACAAACACTAACAGCTTTTTCATAATTCCTCCTAATTTAAAATTCATTAGATTTTTTGAAAACACTAAATTATTTCTTCCAAGAAAAGATACTAAAAGCACCTAAAATCGAAATTAACACCATATAAACCGGTTGGATAAAAAACCATATCGGATAAAACTTGAGTAATTTTTTCTCAACTTGGAAAAATCCAAAACTCTTTTTTAAAAATTGTATTTCAAAAATCATACGCAAGAAAATGACAAACAACGGTATCCACCAACCAAGAGGAAAATAAAAATAGACACCTACGGTGAGAATAAATGTAGCTATCAAATATAGAAAAAATTCCGGATTAAGTTTAATCTGCCATTTCATATTAGATGCCCATCTACTGCGTTGATTGAATAATTGCTTCCAAGATTCTATAGCTTGCGTATTAGCAAAACTATGAGGATTTGTATTGAAAATAATCTTCTTTTTAGCCTGGCGGAACAATTGCATTAAATTTACATCATCTCCGGAAATCAGATGCCAAATCTTAGTAAATCCGCCCACTTCCAGGAAATCTTTCTTCCTATAAGAAATATTTTGCCCCGAGCAGGAAAAGTATTTTTCACTTCCAATTGCTCCAGCTGCAGCACTGAACATAGCTAAAAAATCAAAATGCTCGAATTTGCGCACCAAAGGTGCTTTCTTCCAATTTGCAATCCTGGTTTTAGAAAAACCACAAACCATTTTTACACTCTCATCAGCAAATTCTCTTGCCATCGATTCTATCCAATATTTTCCTACATAACAATCTGCATCAGTAGATAAAATTATCTCATTGGAAGCAAGTTCTATAGCTTGCGATAATGCGTTCTTTTTTGGTGATGGAACTTCCAAACGATTCTTCACGTTCAATAATTTTATATTTTCCCACTTTTGGGAAAATTCCCGAACGATATTCGCTGTGTTATCTTCAGAATCATCATTAGCTATTATTACTTCATATTTGTCTAAGGGATAAGATTGATTAGCCAAAACTGTTAATAATCGTGGCAAAGTTTGCTCTTCATTACGTGCAGCAATAACAACCGAAACGCTTGGTTTTATATTTTTTAAAACTTTAACTTGCGGCTTAATTCCACGTTTAAATAATAAAAGATATTTTATATAAATAATTAAAGCCGCAACTAAAACAGTTATTAGAAAAATCTCTAACATTATTCACCTTCCAAAAGTGAATCAATTAGTATATCAAGCGAATCTTCCACTTTTAAAGAATCCGGTTTCCATTTATACCAAAGCAAGCTATCCGGACGTTCTACATATTTATGGTCT
>JAMOPB010000351.1 GCA_027064945.1 Candidatus Cloacimonadota bacterium | reverse complement strand
TTCAGATTTATCATTAGTATCCACTTCGGAATATTCCCAATCTGCTTCATATTCCTGCAAATGTTCGTGTAGGGAAGAACTTGAAAAAATCCTGTTAATATTATCAATTACGATCTTCTTAGATCTGTATGATCGACTTAAAGTTTCTACATCTTTCGACATATTTATCAGTTGCGAAGCTTTTAATAGCAAATTTCGTTCGCCACCACGCCAACCGTAAATCGATTGTTTTTCATCACCGACAATTATAGCTCCACCAACACCTTGCTGACCGGATCCGCTTAATGCTTCTTGAATCAGCGGATTCAAAATATTCCATTGCAAAATACTTGTATCTTGAAATTCATCAATCAAGATATAGCGAGTTTTATAGGAAAGTTGCTCGTAAAACAAATTCAGAAGATTATTCCCATCTACTACGGAAAGTTCAGGATCGTATAAATATCTGTAAGTGAAATAGGTGATGTCTGAATAGGTGAAAATGCTGTTCTTGAATTTTATCTCATCATATTTCTTTAGCAAAATATTGGCTAAGGCATATATTTGAATTTGTTCAGGTCTTACTAAGCTTTGATATAGATATTTTGCTAATTTTTCATTAGCATTTTCAGCTAATAAGAGTAAGTGATTTTTTTTATCTTTAAAATCATTTGTTTTAAAAATTTTATTACCATTCCAAAAATTGGACTCTAAGAAAATTGAATGATTTTGTTCTAAAACATCTTGATTTATAAAAAGATCACGAAGATATCGTCTCATTTGTCGGATTTCCAAATCGTTCGGGTTTTGTTCGCAAATAAACGGACGATAATTCGTTTTAATAAAATTTTTCCAATCTAACGCTTTTTTCTTAGAAGTGATAAAATCCTGAAGATATTCACAAAACGTGTCAATTAACTCGAAAACGGAATATTTATAATTGTCGAAAGCAGCATCAATATCTTCCATTTCCGGCACTTGCAATTGACCTTCCAGAAAATTAAAAATCCATCTATTCTCTATGATACTTTCAATAAAATTTTGATAATCGGATAGATTGCGATAGCCTTTATTTTCAAATATTTCTTGGAAAATTTCCAAATATTCCTCATCTAAGATTTCATTAAAAAGATCCGGCATATATTGTTCATTAATTTTAGGATCAATCTGTGGATCTGTGATGTTGTAATAAGGTGCTATCAATCCAGAAAAAATTGTGTTTGTAAATGAATCTATAGTGCTAACACGCAATTTGTCTTTGTTTGCAATGATTTTGAAATATATTTCTTTAAGATAATTTATCTCTTCTTTCCCGATTTTAAGGTTTGGTTCAAAAATTTTTATGCTATCTAACAAACTTTTGGCTTCTTCCAATTGGAAAACAATTTGTTTCATTTGGCTAAAAATTCTTTGTCTAATTTCAGCGGTTGCTTTCTTAGTAAATGTAAGAACCAAGATTTCATCAAAAGATGCCACACCTTTATATTTGAGCAAAAGTGTGATAAATTCTAAGGAAAGACGATAAGTTTTTCCTGTTCCTGCGCTGGCTCTGATTATCTTTTTTTCAGGTAAAATTTCTTTGAATGCCATCTAATTATTCTCCGTTCTTAAATAAGTCACGTCTTGTGATTTCCAATATCTCATATTTAGAAGCTTTTTCACCAAGTGTGAAACCTTCTTGAATCATAGTTCTAATAGTTTCTTTGATTCGTGTTTCAAAATCTGAAATAACTTCAGCTTTAGTTATCTTTTTAGATGT
>JAMOPB010000350.1 GCA_027064945.1 Candidatus Cloacimonadota bacterium | reverse complement strand
CATAAGATCAAAAAATCTATCTCAATATAATTTTCTTAATATTCTAACGATGTATCCCAGGCGCACTGCTGCAACATCATACGCTCTTCATCAGTTATAGTTTCATCAAGCGCCCATTCTATACCAATTGGGCTTTCTTGCCATAATTCACTAAAAAACATACATGCTGCCAAATATGCACCACATTGATTCGGATGACTTCCATCTCCTGAATATAATCCAATATTAGGATAATCTTCCTTACATTTTTGAAATGCTCTGCCACAAGCTATTACTGCCGAATTAAAATTTGTTCCACAATAATTATAAGCTGCTGCTAATGGTTCAATCATATCAGGGTCATATTCTCTTGCCCAAGTCATAAAAAAAGCAGGCTCTGCCCCATTGTCTCTTATTAAATTACAAAGTGAATCAGCATATTGATACATCAATTCAGGATTATCAACCGGACGAGTACTTTGCTCTTGTAGAATTACTAAATCCCAATTACCCGATTCAATTTTTTCTATTGTTACAGGATTATTCCAATGCATTTCCAATGTATAACCTCCGGAAGTAACATTATCCGCTTCTAAAACTTGCTCTTCAAAGGCCGCTGTAGTCAGATCCGTAAGTATCTGATCCATTCCACCATAACTTGCAGTATAACTATTCCCAAGAAAAAGTATTGTTGATGGTGCATCAAACAATCCCCACTCTATTATTATTTCCAAATTTCCCGTATTTTCTACAAATTCGAGTGTAATCACTGCAGTTGTCGTCTCTCCTGAAACCACTTCCCCACTTCCGGAACCTATTGCCACAAGCTCACCTTCCAAATTAAAAACCTGAATAACAATATTGTAAAATCCCGGATTTAAATCTTCAAATATTCCACTAGCTACGGAATCTGTTATAGCCAAGTTCATACTGTCCACATAGTTACCGCATGTTATTGTTGCCATCACTTGACCAATTTCAATATTCATAGCAATTGCAGGAGCTAACGAAATATTTAATGGCAGATCGGCATGCTCTGATGGCTCATTAGGATTAGTTCTTGAGCAGCTAATCACAAATAATAAAATTCCTAAGATAAAGAAAACTAATCGGTTATTTTGTTTTTTCATTTCTTCCTCCGACATTTCTTTTGCAGAATATATTCCAAGAAAAAATATTTTTATCACAAGTTAAATAAGAACAGATATTAGTTGACACAGCAACCAATTATAATTTAGTTGCGCAAGCAATCAAAATGGAGAATTTATGAAAGATAAGAAAAAAATAGGTTTTTGGATTTCCTATATCAGCAAGCAAGCTCAAAGATATTTTAATGAAAGTTTTAGTAAAATTGGATTAAATCGAGGTTCTGTTTATATTTTAAAGAAATTGTATGATGAAGACGGAATAAACCAGAATGCACTAGGCAACAGCATTCATTTGGATAAAGCCAATATTACCAGAGCGTTAAATAAATTATCCGATCAAGGGTTTATCGTAAAAATCCAAGATAGAGAAGATAAACGAGCAAAGTTGATTTTCCTAACAGAAAAAGCTCATCATATGAAAACCGAATTTTTCAGGATCTATAAAAATTGGAATGATATTTTAATGGAAGGAATTGAGCCGGAGAAACAAAAAATGCTATATGATCTTATTTTGCATATTAGTAAAAACACAAATAATTATTTAGGAGATAAAAATGGAAAATAGACCTATTTTAGCAGATGATAATTTAAAAAGGCTTCTTTTCAAGTTATCACTACCGGCTATTACCGGTATGTTCGTGATGGCTTTATACAATTTAGTAGATACCATTTTCATAGGAAGAAGTGTCGGAGCATTGGGAATAGCAGGATTATCAATTGTGTTTCCCATCCAAATGATTATAATGGCTGTAGGCCAATTACTTGGAATTGGAGGAGCTTCCGTAATTTCACGCAGATTGGGTGAAGGTAATATTGAACAAGCAAAGAAAGTATTAGGAACAATATATACTTCCATCATAATTCTTGGTTTATCAATCACTATTATTTCCACAATTTTTAAAACCCAATTATTACAAACTTTTGGAGCAACTGAAGCAATCTTACCTTTTGCATTAGATTATTATGAGATAATAATTTTAGCGACAATATTTAATATTACATCAATGACTTCAAATAATCTGGTTCGTGCAGAAGGACATGCAAAAGTAGCAATGCTTTCAATGATAATTGGCGCCGGATTAAACATTATTTTTGACCCTATTTTTATCTTTGTTTTCGACATGGGAATTAGAGGAGCCGCTATCGCTACAGCTTTGGCTCAATTAATCGCAGCGATATATATTATTAGTTTTATGAATAGTAAAGATAGCATTTTAAATATCAAATTAAAAAATTTAAAATTAAACTTTCATATTATCAAACAAGTTTTTAGCATTGGTATATCATCATTTATGCGTAATGTAGCAGGAAGTATTGTCTTTATCGTTATGAATAGATCATTGGGATATTATGGAAATGATCTCTCTATTGCAGCTTATGGAATAGTTCAAAGATTCTTACGCTTTTTAGTTTTACCAACCATTGGAATAGCTCAAGGCTTGCAACCAATTGCAGGGTTCAATTATGGAGCAAAACAATATGATAAAGTTAAGCGAGTTAGTAAATTAGCAATTTTATGGGCAAGTTGTCTCACCTCAATTGCCTTTTTGGTAGCAGAACTTTTACCAAGACAGATGATGATGATATTTACAGATTCGCCCGAGCTGATAGATATTGGCGCAAATGCAATGAGATTGATGATGATGATGGTTCCAATAGTAGGTTTTCAAATTATGGCCACTTCTTTATTCCAAGCTCTTGGCAAAGCCACTCCGGCGCTTATAACTTCAATGAGCAGAGAAATAATTTTTCTTATACCGGCAATATTAATCTTACCTAGATTCTTCGGATTAAATGGTATTTGGTTTAGCACACCTTTATCGGATCTTTTAGCTGTTCTTTTGACATTAGGATTTTTCCTAAAAATAAAAAAGGAATTGAATGATTCGCATATTGAACAATCAAAGAAATTATAGGAAAGAAAATTAACTAAGAATTTTAGAAGAGAAAGCTTCACCATATAAGATAAAAAACAGATGATGGGTAAAATGCTATTAATACTTTACTAATCATCTGTTTTTGTATAAAAATCGATTACTATTTCTTACCAAGATATCTCATAAATTGAACACGTTCATAGATCTCGGTATTTTTTGAGTTCCCTTTAGATAATTTGCCTTTAAAATCATCAATAGAAGCGTAACCATGTTCATCCATCCAAGAGCTTACTTGCTGCAATACTTCAGTAATATAAGCCGGAGAATTTTTATAAATTGCGGAAACCATCTGAACAGCATCAGCACCAACCAAAATCATTTTTATTAGATCCTCTGCAGTATGAATGCCTGTAGAAGCAGCAATATCACATTCTACCAAATTGTGCATAATACCAATCCAGCGCAATGTATTGCCTTTATCATCGCTTGTTGTTAAATAATTTCCTACTTTTAATTCTTCTTTTTCCAAATCTATATCAGGCATGTAAAATCTATTGAATAAAACTAACCCGCTGACTTTTGTTTTTGATATTTTTTGTAATGTAGAAGCTACGTTATCGAAATAATATCCCATCTTGATTGCAACCGGAATATTAACGGTTTCTGTTACTTTCTTAATAATCTTGAAATAAGTTTCGTGAATTTCTTCAGCTGTTTTTTTCGGATCAGAAGGTAATATGAAAACATTCAATTCCAAAGCATCAGCTCCGGCTGACTCGATTTTATGAGCAAAACTTGTCCAATTATCTGCTGTTGAACAATTTACACTTGCGATAATAGGAATATCCACAGCTTCTTTTGCATTAGAAATTAATTTTAAATATTCCTCTACTTCATGTTGTGTTTCGTAGAAAATTTGGTAGTCATTTGATTCTACATGCTGATGAATAGGATCATATCCCTTATTGATTTCGGCTAAATCAATTCTAATCTGTTCTTCAAAAAGTGATTTGAGTACAACTGCACCTGCTCCTGCATTAGCCAAAGCCTTAATTGAATCAATATTGCCCGTAAGACTTGAAGCACCTACTATAAGCGGAGATTTTATATTCAATCCTAAATATTTTGTCTGCAAATTTGTCATAAATTTAATTCTCCTTTAAAACCATTTCATCATAAAGCTTTTCAAATCTTAGTTTATGACCTGCCTCTTCCTGAGATAAACGCATAAACACTTTTTTTATTTGCTCATCATCCACTTTCAAAGCAAGATCTTTATATAGTTTTGTAGATTTCTCTTCTCGCTTCATTGCAGTAATTAGAATATCCTGATAATTCATATTATCGCTAGGATCTATTTCTATTAAATAGTCACTAATTTTGAGATCTTGTATTTCATCTTTCAATTGCATATTATTATAATCTTCTTTTAACATGTTTTCCAATACAGTAATATGCCCTTCTTCCATATGCTGCAATTCTAGAAGCATTTCTTTTTGATTTTGAAATTTAACAAGCGCTTGTAGCTCTTTATAAAAATCTACCGCTTCTTGTTCCTTCTCTATAGCAAATTGGATAATTCCTATAAAATGATCTTTAAACATCATTCCTCCTAACAAAAAAAAGGATACTGCCGTAGCAGCATCCTAATATTACTTTTTAGTCAACCGGAGAAAACATATCTTTGCCAACTCCACATTCAGGACAAGTCCATTCTTCCGGTAAATCTTCAAATTTCAAATTTTCATTTTCTGCTGGGTCATAGATATAACCGCAAACTTCACATACATACTTTTGCATAATTTCCTCCATCGTTTTAGAATCTAAAGATTCTATTTAAAATACCTATTCAATAATCCTAAGAAAGCTTTCCCATGACGTGCTTCATCTTTACACATTTCGTGAACTGTATCATGCACAGCATCATATCCCAATTCTTTTGCTAAAGTAGCCAAATCTTTTTTACCTTGTGTAGCCCCATATTCCGCATCAACTCTCATTTCAAGATTTTTCTTTGTATCTGCTTCCACTACTTCACCTAAAAGTTCAGCGAATTTAGCAGCGTGTTCAGCTTCTTCAAATGCAATGCGTTTATATGCTTCCGCTACTTCAGGAAAACCTTCACGATCCGCCTGACGACTCATAGCCAAATACATTCCCACTTCAGTACATTCTCCCATAAAATTTTGACGCAAGCCTTCTACGATTCTTTCATCTAAACCTTTTGCAATTCCCACTTTATGTTCGTCAGCCCAAACTCTTTCACCTTCTTGTAACTGAAATTTCTCTGCAGGTGCTTTACATACCGGACATTCTGCCGGTGGATTTTCACCTTCGTGAACATAACCGCATACTGTACATACCCATTTTTTTTTCATAATTAACTCCTTTTCATTTTATTCTACAATCGATATTGTATATTTTATCTAATTTTTTCTTAATATGTTTCAATAAACACTTCAAAATATGCTTGCGGATGATCGCAAACCGGACATATTTTTGGTGCTTCGATAGATTCTACTATGTGGCCACAGTTTCTACATTTCCACATTACCACACCATCTTTTTTAAAGACAGTATAATTTTTCACATTATTCCATAATTTACGATAACGCTCTTCATGCTTTTTTTCTACTAAAGCTACTAATTCAAAAGCTCTGGCAATTTCAGGAAAACCTTCTTCTTTTGCTATCTTAGCAAATGCAGGATAAAGTTCTTCCCATTCTTCACGTTCACCATTTGCTGCATATTCAAGATTATCCAAAGTCGTTGAATATCCAACCGGATATCCTGCCTTTATTTCAATAACCTCTTCATTCATTCCATTCTCTATAAGTTGCTTCATAAAGATCTTGGCATGCTCTTTTTCATTAGCTGCAGTTTCCAAAAATATTTCTTCTATCTGACGATATCCCTCTTTTCTAGCTACTGATGCATAATAGGTGTATCTATTTCTGGCTTGAGATTCTCCTGCAAAAGACTTCATCAAATTCTCAGCTGTTTTACTTCCTTTAAATTCCATTTTACCTCCAAATATCATATATCCAAAAGTCTCTTATTTTAATAAATATTCATCCTCGAATATAATTGCAATTTAGACTTATCCTTTCCATAATCCATGCAAATTACACCATTCTCTTGCTTCCAAAACAGCTTCTTTTGCAACAGGGAAAAAAGCTTCAGGCACATCTCCCGGATTAAGTTCAGCACGATATACTTTTTCTTTTGTTAAAACTTCGATAAATTTGATATAATGTGTTTCAAGCATTGGATGAGCTGTATTTTGCCCAACTTTGACTAAAATACCACCTTCAACTGTTTCTACATAAGGTACGTGTTTTTCTGTAGTTGCGTCTTCAGACTTTGCGGATAGCTTTTGCATTGGATCTCCGCAACAAACTAAAGCTGGTGCACCTTCGTTTAATACTTCAACGACATTCCCACATTTCTCGCAATAGTAGATATCTCTTAATTTAATCATTTTTTCCTCCATTTTATTTTTTATTTTACCGGTGGCACAAAAGATCTTTGAGCCAATTCTCTATCAAGCATCATAATTCCGTGTCCGTTGCCATTTAGGCGTTTTAACTGATTTACATATTTGCTCATTGTAGCTTCTTCTTCCACTTGTTCATCAATAAACCATTGCAAGAAGCTTTTTAAAGCGTGATCGTTTTCTTTAATAGCAATATCCATCAAACCATTAACCGATTCTGTAACATACTGTTCATGCTTATAAGCCAATTCAAAAACTTGCAAAGGTGATTCAAAATCTGTTTTAGGGGTATCAATTCCTGTAAGGTTTACTTTTCCGCCTCTTTCGTTAAGATAGTCAAAAAATTTCATTGCATGAAATCTTTCTTCTTCTACTTGGACTTTGAAGAAATTAGCAAATCCCGGTAAATCTTCCGATTCGAAATATGCAGCCATTGATAGATAATAATATTCCGAGAAAAACTCTTTATTAATTTGGCTATTTATAGCATCTTGCAGTGTTTGTTTAATCATCTTTCACTCCTCTTTATTTAATTTTTCCTATTTGTTTTACTAAATTATCTTTAATCATTTTCATTTCATCATCATCGGGAATATATTCAACTCGGATTTTTTCCAAAGTTGTAAAACCGCATTTTTTCAGATCATCATCAATAAGACCTATACTTTGACCGCCCCAACCGTATGAACCAAAAGCCAAACCGATTCTTCCTTTGGGTGCTAGTCCTTTAAAATAGGAAAGAAAACCGGCAACTGAAGAAAGCATATTGTTATTCAGTGTTGGCGAACCAACACAAATATATTTTGCTGTTAGAACTTCCGTCATTACATCGGAAATATGGTTAACTTTCAAATTGAGCATTTTTGTTGTTACATTTGATTCTTCAAAAGCTTCCTGAATTTTATGTGCAATTTTCTCAGTAGTTTTCCACATAGTATCATAAATAATCAAAGCTTTTTCTTCAATATCGTTTTTTGACCATTTTGTATATTCTGCTACAATCTCATTGATATGTTCTTCCCAAATAAGTCCATGAGATGGACAAATCATCTCAATATCTAATTTCGAAGCTACAGCCAATTCTTTTTGAACCATCTTGCCATATGGCATTACAATATTAGCATAATATTTTTTAGCTTCCTCCATCAAAATGCTATAAGGATATTCTTTATCAATTCTTTCTGAGGATGCAATATGTTGGCCAAACGAATCATTAGAAAATAATATTTTCTCTTCGGGACAATAAGTAACCATGTTATCAGGCCAGTGAACCATTGGAGTTGGAACAAAATGTAAGTTTCGTTTTCCGATATTAAGAATATCTCCGTTTTTTACCGGCACAAAATTCCATTCTTTTTTATAATGTCTTTTCAATCCGTAAATACCTTTTGCAGTTGCATATATTTCGGCATTCGGGCATTTCTCCATCAAAAGTGGCAAACTACCTGAATGGTCCATCTCAATATGATTTTGAATGATAATATCAATTTTACCGGGATCAATGATCTCAGAAATTCTGGCTATCATTTCATCCGCCATATAGTATTTTACATTGTCAATTAGAGTGATTTTCTCATCAATAATTAGATAAGAGTTATAAGTTGAACCTTTTTGAGTAAGATATCCATGGAAATCACGTAAATCCCAATCAATTCCTCCAACAAAATAAATTCCCTTTTTCAATTCTCTGGCTTTCATTTATCCTCCGATTTAATTTTAGTAAATTGTTTCTTATTTGCCCCGCAGATCGGACATTTCCAATCGTTAGGAAGATCATCAAATGCAGTATTTGGTTTTATCCCATTAAGATCATCACCAATATTAAAGTCATATATATAACCGCAAATATCACACACATGTTTAGTTTCCAATTCTTCTTTTTTTTCTTCCCTGATGATATTCTCCGCTGATTGCTGAGCAAATGTCGGTGCATTCTTAGAAGATTTTCCACCTTTCTCTTTATGGTAATATGAATAAGTTAATGGTTCACCTTTACATAAATTATCGCAATCGACAATTTTCCCGATAAAAATAGTATGAGTTCCTACATCAGTGGAGTTAATCACTTCTGCTTCAATATATGCTAAAGATTTTTCTTTTAAAAAAGGAACTCCTGTAATTCCCAATTCATATTCTAAATCCTTGAATTTATCTATAGTGCGGCCACTTTTAAAGCCAAATTTACCTATAAACGGAAGCGGAGTATCTTTTTTTAATATTGAAATAGTAAAAACTTTACTCTCTTCTATAAATTCATGTGTTAAATTATTTTTTGCAACACTTATTGCTATTGTAGGATTTTCTGAAGTAACTTGAAAAACGGAATTAACAACACAGCCATTAATTTTTTCACCTCTTCTTGAAGAGACAACATAAATTCCATAAGTAACATTAAACAAAGATAATAGATTCATTCATCCTCCGATTTTGCTATTTTTTTTGACATTTATCACAAAAATATGTTGAACGCCCACTAATTTTAATTTTTGAAATTCTATTACCACATTCACAATAATCTTTCCTATAAACTTTCAGGAAATTTTGAAATTCTCCTGTTTTATCTTCTACACTCCGATAATCTGAAATTGTGGTTCCATTACACTTGATAGCTTCATTTAATATTTCTTTTGTGTTCAAAACAATTTTTGCTATCTCTTCATTACTTAAATTACTTCCTTTTTTTGTAGGATCAATCTTCGCCCGAAACAAAATCTCTGAAGCATAAATGTTACCAATTCCGGCTATAACTGTTTGATCTAACAAGATATTTTTTATTGGAGTAATACGTT
>JAMOPB010000349.1 GCA_027064945.1 Candidatus Cloacimonadota bacterium | reverse complement strand
AAAAATGGAGCAAGCCCAATGCTCGCTCCGAAATATCTTTAAAACCTAATCAGGCTTCCATTACAAAAGTTTTACGAACGTCGTATTCTGCTTTTTTACCATCGTTCCATTGCTCAACCGGACGTAAATATCCTACGATTCTTGAATATACTTCGCATTGAGCTCCACACATCGGACAAGTTGTGTTTTCTCCGTCAATATAGCCATGAGTAGGACAAATACTGAAGGTTGGCGAGAATGTGAAATATGGCAATTTATAATTATAGCACACTTTTTTCACTAAAGTTTTTATGCTTTCATTATCATGAACTCTTTCGCCGGCAAAAATATGCAAAACAGTTCCACCTGTATATTTTGTTTGTAAAGCATCTTGCAAATCCAATGCTTCAAAAACATCATCAGAATAGTTCACAGGCAATTGTGTTGAATTGGTATAAAATGGTTCAGCACCATTTCTATACTCATTTTCATTCCCAACAATTATCTCCGGATATTTTGCTTTATCCAATCTAGCTAAACGATATGTAGTTCCTTCTGCCGGAGTTGCTTCCAAATTATAATTATTCCCTGTTTCTTTTTGGAATTCGATCAATTTTTCACGCATAAAATCCATAATTCTAATGGCAAAATCTTTACCGGAATTTTCTCCTATATTTCCAAGCCCCATATTCAAACCGGCTTCATTCACACCGATTAATCCAATTGTAGAAAAATGATTTTTCCAATATTGATCAAAACGTTGCTTGATATCTCTTAGATAAAAACGAGTGTATGGATATAAATTATTATCTGTAAGTTTCTCCAGAACTTTTCTTTTAATCTCAAGACTATTTTTGGCAACTTCCATCAATTTTTCCAATTCTACAAAAAATTCAGTTTCAGTTTCACATCTATAAGCAAGTCTTGGCATATTAATTGTCACTACTCCAATAGATCCTGTAAGTGGATTTGCACCAAACAAACCACCACCGCGTGATTCTAATTGTGAAGTATCCAATCTTAATCGGCAACACATACTACGCGCATCGTCAGGACTCATATCGGAATTTATGAAGTTAGAAAAATAAGGAATTCCATATTTCGCAGTTGCTTCCCAAAGAAAATCAATATCTTCATTATTCCAATCAAAATCTTCTGTAATATTATAAGTTGGAATTGGGAAAGTAAAAACTCTACCTTTTGCATCACCTTCTGTCATCACTTCCAAAAATGCTTTATTCAACATTCCCATCTCTTTGGTAAAATCGCTATAAGTCTCTTTCATCAGCTCACCGCCAATTATTACCGGATGATCTTTGTAGGCACTTGGAACTACCAAATCCATTGTGATATTAGTAAAAGGAGTTTGGAAACCTACACGTGTAGGAACATTTACATTGAATATAAACTCTTGGATAGCCTGTTTCACATCTCTATAGGAAAGATTATCGTAACGAATAAAAGGAGCTAATAAAGTATCGAAATTGGAAAATGCTTGAGCACCGGCTGCTTCTCCTTGTAGCGTGTAGAAAAAGTTCACTATCTGTCCCAAAGCTGCACGAAAATGTTTTGCAGGACCACTTTCGATTTTACCAATAGCACCTTTGAAACCAATCATTAAAAGATCTTTCAGATCCCAGCCAACGCAATAAACAGAAATTAAGCCTAAATCATGAACGTGTAAATCTCCGCTTACATGATGCTTTTTTATTTCCGGCGGATAAATTTTGTTTAACCAATATACTTTACTAATCTCAGAAGCAATA
>JAMOPB010000348.1 GCA_027064945.1 Candidatus Cloacimonadota bacterium | reverse complement strand
GAACATTGAGAATGTAATAATCTTGGGCGCAGGAGCTTCAAAAAGCGAAGGTGCACCATTGCAAAATGAACTATTTAAAGAATTCTACAAACAGGTTTTAAAAGATAAGGAATGGAGTTTATCGAAAAAACAAGAAGATTTGATAATAGATTATTTTAAGAAGTTTTGGGGCATCGATATTAAAAATTACCAAAATCGGGATATAAAATTCCCTACTTTCGAGGAATGCTTAGGGGTCTTGGATTTAGCCTATTATCGCGGTGAAAGCTTTAAAGGTTATCCTAAGGGAAAAATAGAAAAAATCAGAAATGCTTTGATTTTCCTCATAGCTAAGGTGTTAGACAAAAAGTTACAAGGAAAAATAACTCATCATAAGAAATTGGTCGATAGACCTAAAGGAAAAAAGGAGAATGATAAGGAGAATAATGAGGAAAAAAGTAGTCTTAGGCAAACTGCCTTTCTAAGCTTAAACTATGATATAATTATCGATAACGTTTTGGTAGATTTATATCAAGAAGATAAAGAATATCATCTTGATTATGGGATAGATTTTATCAATTTTGAAAGAAAAAACGATTGGAAAAGGAACGATTGGAAAAGGCCTGATAAAAATAAAGCAGTATTACTTTTGAAAATACATGGTTCTCTGAATTGGTTGTATTGCCCTACGTGTAATCATATTGAACTAACACCAAAAGAAAAGGGTGCTATAAAAGCCTTTTATAAAGGCTTTTATGAAGTTAAGAAATGTAATGAATGTGGCACGCCAATGGAACCTGTGATTATTCCTCCAACATACTATAAAGAAATGACAAATCCATTTATCCAAAAGGTATTTCTAAAAGCAGATAAAGTTCTAAGAAGTGCTAAAAGAATATTCATATGCGGATACTCTTTTCCAGATGCGGATTTGCATATTAAATATTTATTGAAAAGAGCTGAACAATTTAGAGGAGAATCCCCGGAGATATATGTGATTAACAACCATCGAAACAAAACTGAGCAGCAAAAGGAAGAAGAAAAGCAGAGAATCAGCAGATTCTTTAAAAATAAAGAAAAGATTCATTACACAAATCTATCGTTTGAAAATTTTGCAGAGACAGGTATAAAAGAATTAGTAAAAAAGTATGAGCAAGCTATCCCGTCGCAATAAGCGAGTATCAGGGGTGCTACGTTCAACTTCAATCCCCTCATCTTGCTCTCAATTCAGAGAATATTTGCTTTCCGAAAGTTCATTTATCTTTTATAAAAGCCCGCCCATAGACCAGAATAAGATCGATTGATCGCTAATCTCTCCAGCGATGTTTATTATTTATTTCCAAATGCAAGTATTTCATGTTGTGAAGTATTTACATTAAGGTCATCTCACAAAAACTTTTCTATTAGCATCGCTTCTCCCTGGGTTCCATCACGCAATGGACGGTGCTGCATGATCAAGACACAGGCACTAATTTGCTCAACAAAATCCAGATTGTTTATTTTGCGGTGAACAAAATACACACATAAATCGAAAAACCTTACTCTGTCTTGTGTCACGTTCTATTTCTGCTGGCATAAAATCATCAACAAACTGAACCAACAAACACCATTTCGTATAGATTTTTGATGAGTCAATTCGCAAACTTGAAAACCGTTCTCTTTTGTGTAAAAATTAACCCGGTTGACTGGTTGTTCATTATTTTGAGAAATCAACGATTTTAAACCTCTCCGAGCCACTGTCACCTAAAGGCTTAATGCCCATGGTGCG
>JAMOPB010000347.1 GCA_027064945.1 Candidatus Cloacimonadota bacterium | reverse complement strand
ACTCGATGCATTAAAAGATGAACAAGCACAAGGAATAACTATTGATGCTGCTCGTGTGTTTTTCAAAACCAAGAAAAGAGATTATATCATTATTGATGCCCCCGGTCATATAGAATTTCTTAAAAATATGATAACCGGTGCTTCATCTGCAGAAACAGCACTCTTGGTGATTGATGCCAATGAAGGTGTTCAAGAAAATTCACGAAGACATGGTTATATGCTTTCACTTTTAGGAATAAAACAAGTAGTTGTTCTTATCAATAAAATGGATTTAGTAAATTATGATGAGAAAATTTTCAGAAATATTACTTCTGAATATTCACAATTCCTTAGTGATATAAATCTTTCCCCAAAGGCTTTTCTCCCTGTAAGTGGCATGAAAGGTGATAATATTACAACAAAATCTCCAAATTTATCCTGGTTTAACGGAAATACTGTTTTAGAAATATTAGATCAATTTGAAACAGAACCGGATAAAACTTCAAAACCTTTCAGAATGCCTGTTCAGGACGTTTATAAATTTACAAAACTAAATGATTCTCGAAGAATTATCGCAGGAACAATTGAAACCGGTAAAATTAATGAAGGTGATAAAATCACTTTCTATCCTTCAGGTAAAAATTCCATTGTAAAAACAATTGAAGGTTTTAATCAACCTCATAGAGAATCTGTTGAAGCAGGATTTGCTACCGGATTTACCATAAAAGAACAAGTGTATGTAAAACGAGGAGAAATTGCAGTTAGATCAGATGAGCAACCGCCTTGTGTTTCTACAAGAATAAAAGTGAGCATTTTTTGGCTTGGTAAAAAACCAATGGTCAGCAAAGAAAAATATATTTTAAAAATCGGGACTGCCAAAGTTTTCACTAAACTTGAAAAAGTCATTAGAGTAATTGACAGTTCAAATCTGGAAACATTGGAGAATAAAAATAGCATAAATAGAAATCAAGTTGCTGAATGCATCTTAAAAACTGATAAACAAATAGCCTTTGATATTGCAGATACAATCTCTGCAACAAGTCGCTTTGTTCTTGTAGATGATTATGAGATTCGCGGTGGTGGGATTATTATTGAAAACTTACAAGATAATCAAAGTGAACTACGCAACAAAGTATTTCTAAGAAATACAAAATGGATTAAAGGTGATATTCCTTTCTTACAACGAGCTGAAAGATATTCTCAAAGAGCCACACTATTACTTGTAACCGGAAAGCAAAATAGTTTTAGAAAAGAAGTTGCCAAAAATCTGGAAAGCAAATTATTCCAAGAAGGAAGAATTGTATATTATCTTGGTTTTGGTAGTCTTCTTTATGGAATGGATGCAGATTTAAAAAGTAACGAACATAAGATAGAACACATTAGAAGAATGGCTGAAATCGCCCATATTATCTTAGATTCAGGAATGATTTTAGTTCTTTCAATACGTGAACTAACACAAAATGAATTGGAAATAGTTAAGACAAGTGTCGATGATGAATTAATCGAAACAATCTGGGTTGGTGATGATATATCTACAAACATTAACTATGATTTACATATAGAAAGTCATACCTCACTTTCAGAGTCATATAATAAGATCAAAGATTATCTGCAAAGCAAAGGCATTATTATGAAGGTTTGGTAAAAAAAAATAGAAAAGGAACTTATGAGTAAAAAAATAAAGAATAAACAACAAAATGTAAAAAAAAGCGATGATACACCTTTGAACATAATTATCTATTTTATTATTATTTTAGCTTGTTTCTTAT
>JAMOPB010000346.1 GCA_027064945.1 Candidatus Cloacimonadota bacterium | reverse complement strand
TCTGGAAATTTCAAAATATCTACTTTTTGCAAATCAACAAATTGGAGTGTATAAAGAGCAAAAAATTCTTACACAACTTTTAGAACAAGGTGCTCAAATTTTTGCAATTGTGGAAAATGAAACAAATACCTTATTGGGAAATTGTAGTTTATTTAATTTTGATTCCCATAACAGTTCTGCTGAATTGGGTATTTTTATCGGTTCAGAGAAACATCTTGGCAAAGGTTATGGTACTGAAGCAATTAACCTTCTTTTGGATTATGGATTTAACATTTTAAACCTGAACAATGTTATGCTGGACGTTTATTCATATAATACTCGCGCAATCAAAAGTTATTTAAAATGCGGATTCAAGTTCATTGGAAGACGCAGAGAAGCAAAAATGATTGGCAGGAAAAAATTTGATCAGATTTTTATGGATATTTTAGCAAATGAATTTACCGGTAGCACTTTAAAAATTGATCTTAAAACCTTGAAGGATGAGAATGTAGATGGATAGAAAGATAAAAGGACAAAATCGTGCAATAGAACTTTTGGAACATGCACTTACTGAAAATAAAGTTGCTAGCGCCTATCTTTTTTATGGACCTGATGGAGTAGGAAAATTTGCAACTGCACTTTCTTTTGCTCAAGCATTAAATTGTGTGGCATCCAAAGCAAAAAGACCTTGCGGGGTGTGTATTTCATGCAAGAAAATAGCAAACTTCACTCATCCTGATTTAATGCATGTTTTCCCATTTCCAATGCCTGATGGCAGTAAAGGAGATATTTCTGTTCAAGGTGAAATCCGCTCTGAGAAACTACTAAAAGAATTTGAAGAATATATCGAAAATAAAAGGACTACTCCCTGGAAAGATTATTTCTTTTCCAAAAATAGCGGAATTCGCATTGCCAGCATCAGAATGTTAGAACACCGCATTACACTTTCTCCCAATGAAGCAAAACGCAAAGTCTATATTATTGAAAATGCAGAGACAATGACGAATCAGGCTGCAAACGCTTTTCTTAAAACTCTGGAAGAACCGCCTGATGATACAGTGATTATTCTTACTTCTTCCAAACCAAATTCATTATTGCCTACAATTTTATCCAGATGCCAAAAAATTCCTTTTCAAGCAATTAGCCCAAAAGTAATTGAAGAAGAATTATTGGAAAAAAGATTCATCTCGCCTGTCCAAGCAAAATTGTTTGCTAAAATAGCAGGTGGCAGCATGGCAAAAGCTTTTCGACTCGCTGATGAAGAAAACACTGATACTCGCAACACAAGTCTTGAACTTTTACAGATGATCTATAATAAAAATGATCTTAAATTTATGGAATTTTCCGCAAAAATTGGCAATAAACAACATCAAGCACTTTTAAATGATATGATCTCACAATTGATAATCTGGCTGAGTGATATTAATTATCTTACTTATTATCCGGAAGGTGTTGTAAACCAAGACCGGATAGAACTTTTGGAAAGTTTCTACCAACTAAATCCGAAGATAATCGACCGAACTCCAGAATTAATTGAATTCTTGGAATTAATGATAAATAAACTCGCAGGGCATGTTAATCCACAATTAATTCTGATCAATGTTTACAATAAATTTTTGGAAACACTACATCAATTATAGGAGTTTGACTAACAAAAATGGTAGTTCAAAAATTTCTTCCTTAAGATTATTCATATATTTCATTCTTTACAAAATGATAAAGATAAGGAAAATTTCCATTCAAATAAAAAACATGCCTTCGAAGGATTGAT
>JAMOPB010000345.1 GCA_027064945.1 Candidatus Cloacimonadota bacterium | reverse complement strand
GTCCTGGTCCCCAATACATCGGAGGAATATCGGAATTTATCCAAGGGCTGATAAATAGTGATTTATCTAAAAAATACAATTTCACATTATTTGATAGCTTGGAATTAAAAAAGCGTGACCGAGCAAAAGCAGGATCGAAATTTTCCTTTCAAGAGATTAAAGCAACTTTTGGTCTTTTCTCACTTTTCCGAAAATATTTAAAGCAAAATAAAGTTGATATAGTTCATATTCATTCATCTTCATATTTTGGATTTTATGAAAAACTGATTCTCGCATTAATTGCTAAAAATAAAAACATAAAAGTAGTTTTTCATATTCACGGTGGCGAGTTTGTACAATTTTTCCAAAATAATCCTTTAAAGAAAATTCTAAATTATTTTCTAACTAAGCTTGATAGTATCATTTGCGTTTCGGAAGAAATTCGAAATGTAATAGATGTTAAAAATAAAGGCACTGTTATTGGAAATGGAATAATTTTGCCAAACGTAGAAAAACAGCTTAATGACAAAATAAGATTTCTTTCAATTTCCGTTTTGGAAAAAAGAAAAAGGATTGATTTGATTATTGAAGCTATAACTGAACTCAAAGAAAAATATCCAAATAGTTTTGAGTTTCATTTTGCAGGAAACGGACCAGAGAAAGAAGCTTTATTGGAGCAAATAAACCAAAATGTAATTGGTGATTATGTAAAATATCACGGAGTTGTTTTGGCTAAAGATAAAGATAAGTTGTTAAGAGAATCCGATGTGTTTATTTCAGCTTCATTAGCTGAAAGTTTTGGAATTTCTATAGCTGAAGGTATGAGTTACAAATTAGGAATCATTTCAACTGCAGAAGGCATAGCTAAAACTTGTATCCAAAAAGAAAACGGTTTTATTATCCAAAAAAATAGCGCGGAATCTATTGAAAAAGCTATGACAAAATATCTTGAGAATCCTAAATTGATTTTAATTCAAGGAGAGAATAATTATAAATTCATCGCAGAAAATTTCTCTTGGAATGTGATTAGTTCAAAAATAGCAAAGATTTATAATTAGAAATTATGATAGTAAAAAAAATATTTTCCAATTTACCAATAAATTTACAAAATCAGATGTTTACCGGTTATGGCTATCTTACTAAAAAGAAAAGATATAGCGGTAATTTCAAAAAATATTTGCGCCAGTTGTCCGAAACAGAATGGTTTGATGAAAAGGCAATTGAAAATTATCAAAATGAAAAACTGCTTGAGATAATTCAAAAATCAAAATCAGTTCCTTTTTACCAAGAATTTTACAAAGGAATAGATTTAGATTCCATCAAAACAAAAGAGGATCTAACAAAATTACCTATTTTAGAAAAAAGCCAACTTAAAAAGAATCCAGCTAAGTTTATTTCAACAGATTATAAAATTAAAGATTTGTATTACAACCTGACAAGCGGAACAACCGGAACGCCATTAAAACTATATTTCACTAAAGATGGAATGAAATTTCAATGGGCAACTTTTTGGCGTCATCGAAAAAGATTTGGATTTAATCTTGGTGATAAATTTATTATGTTTGGTGCAAGATTACCAATTTTAAATAAATCAAATAAGGAATTCTGGAGAGTAAATAAAGCTATAAATCAGCATTATGTTTCCTCTTATGAGATAAAAGAATCTAATTTTATGTACTTAATTGAGTATATGAACAAAGAGAAATTTGATTTCATTGTCGGCTATCCTTCCGCTGTTTATAATCTTGTTTCCTTAATGAAAAAGAACAAT
>JAMOPB010000344.1 GCA_027064945.1 Candidatus Cloacimonadota bacterium | reverse complement strand
CTACGCTTTCACTAAAATTTAATAAACTCACTTCGTTCAAACAGTATCAAATTTCTTAACGTTCAAGCTTGATATTTCTTAACGCTGTTTTCATGAAGTTGGTTAAAAAAGCTGATAATGCTATATTTCAATTGTAGTATAACTTACTTAGTGGTTTATTTGTTTCCAAATTCAGAATTCAAAATTAAAAATCCAAAATTCACAACTCTTCACATTTCACTTCTCACTCGTCACTTTTCACCTTTCACTCTTCACGCTTTACGCGTTACGTATCACTTTTCCCTTCATACATTCTACATTCTACTTTATCCTTTCTAACTTGTCACTTCTTACTTTTTATAGTGGGCACGGAGAATTTTGATAAAAAAAAAGACTCAATTAAATTGAGTCTTAAAAATATAAATTTTTATTACCTGATAACTAATTTGTCTTTACCGCTATTTTTGGCTGCATACATTAATTCATCCGCTGTGTTTACAAAAGATTCAGCATCCATATCTTCTGTAAAATCTAATAAACCGGCACTGAACGAAATGTTCCATTTGTTTGTTTTAATAAGCTTTGAAATATGTTTATCTAATTTATCATAAACTAATTTTGCAGATTCTAAATTAGTTTCAGGCAATAAGATACAAAATTCATCTCCACCCATTCTGCTAACAATATCACTTTGGCGAGTATTCATTTTCATTAAACTGCTTATCTCTTTTAATAATCTATCACCGGTATGATGTCCAAATTTATCATTTATTGTTTTAAAGTTATCTAAATCAATATAAATAAGTGAGATTGGCTCATGATATCGTTTCGCTCTTTCTAATTCTAATTTTATTCTTTTAAAAAAAGCTCTACGATTAAAAAGTCCGGTAAGCGGATCAACTGTTGATAATTCAGTTAGATTATCAATTTGATGTTTGGAATTATCTATTAGCAATATCACCATTAGAAATGTTACAAGACGTAATACTTCATTTAAGGCAGGAGCTAATCCACCGGAAAGAGTCTGCAATGTAAACATATCAAAAACAACCCAGAAAATCATACTTAAGGTTGCAAGAACTGTTGCTGCATCACGCCCAACAAACCAAGCAACCATTGCTATTGGGAATAAATAAAGTTGTGCAATTTCAAATTCCGGACCTGTTTTATATCGGATAATAGTAAGGGAAATTGATACGATGACTCCTAATAGAAAAAAGCCAATATCTTGTAACTGTTTTTTAGAAAATAACATAATAATCCTTTCCTAATGTTTTTATAGAAACTTTTCATTAATTTCGATTCAAATAATTGCTTTGTTGTGATAAAATGTCAAAGATAAAATAATAAAAAAAAGAAAAGAGTTGACAGATGATGTCACGGTGAGTTGGTTGACCCATACACTAAAACTGGAGGAATTATGAAGTTTGATGAAAATATTCCAATATATTTGCAAATTAAAGCAGAAATTGAAAAAGCAATAATTTCTCAGGATATAGCAGAAGAGTCTAAGATAGACTCAATAAGGGAATTAGCGAAATTTTATAAAGTAAATCCTCAAACAATCTCAAGCGCATACAATGAATTATTAAATGATGATATTCTTTATAAAAAACGTGGAATTGGAACTTTTGTGAAATCCGGAGCGAGAGAATCTTTGTTAGAAATGAAGACAGAAAAATATTTAGAGCATGATTTGAAAAAAGTATTGTTAGAAGGTAAAAATTTAGGAATAAGTTTGAACAAAGTAAAAGAAATAATTAATGAAATTTATAAGGGAGGAGTAGAATGAATGCTATAGAAATTAAGAATCTAACCAAAAATTATGGTAAAATGAAGGCGTTAGATAATATAAGCTTAAATTTTTCTCAAGGTAGAATAATTGGTTTATTAGGAAAAAATGGAGCGGGTAAATCAACGCTAATGCGTTGCTTGTTAGATTTTTTAAAATATAAGGGAGAGATAAAAATATTTGGAGAAGTTTATAATCCCGGAACTTTACATCAGCGTATAGCATTTATTCCGGATGTTGGTTGTCTTGATGATCGTCTTACTGTAGCGCAAACTATTCAATATGTATCGGAAATAAATGATAACTGGATAGATGAGACAGCAAAAAGACTGTTGGCAAAGAGTGATTTACCATTAAATCAAAAGGTGAAAGCGTTATCCAAAGGAATGAAAACAAAGTTGTATTTACTTCTTACAATAAGTTTGGATGCAGATATTCTTCTTCTTGATGAACCCACTTTGGGACTTGATATTATCTTTAGAAAAGAATTTTTTAATACTATACTTTCAGAATTTTATAATGAGGAAAAAACAATAATAATTTCTACGCATCAAGTGGAAGAGGTAGAGCACATTTTGCAAGATATCGTTTTTATAGATAAAGGGAAAATTGTTCTTTCAGAAGATATTGAAGAATTAAAAAGCAGATACAAAATAATTTCAATTCCTAAAGATAGGGAACAAGAACTGGAAGGAATATCACTTGGATTAAAAACAGAGATGTTGGGTAGAGTTAGTGCTATTGTCAGATCTGATGTTGAAATTCCTGATTGTGAAATAGGTGTTCCCAATCTATCGGATTTATTTTTAATGAAAGTAGGAGGTTCAAATGAGAAAGTTTAAAGCATTGCTCAAAAAGGATTGGTATATCCATAAAAAAAGTATTTTGACACCATTTTGGATTATTGCTGCATTTTATTTGATAAATATCATTTTTATTACAGGAGCATATTTCAGCGGGAATTTAGATATAATATCCCAAAATGATCTTGAACAGGTTCCGGCAGATGCTGTTAGTTTTATTGCAAACTCTGTAATTACTGTATTCCCGGGATTATTGCTTTTACTTTTTGTTATTATCACAACTCAAGGAGCATTAAACGAAGATAGAAGGCTGAAATATGAGTTGTTCCACAGATCGCAACCTGTTTCAATATGGCAGATGACAGCATCGAAATTTAGTGTTGGAGTTTTGGGTAATTACTTAATATTTATTATTATCTCGATTCTAAATGCTATGGTTTTAAATGTTATCTTATTCAACATTGATGCTTTTCATTTTTCTTCAGCACTGTATGGGATGTTATTTGCACAACTAATCTATTTGAAAGGTGCTTTGATTATCGGAGCATTTGCTTTTTTCATGAGTTCTATTTTTGAAAGTGCTGCTTTTTTTAAATTTATTTCTATCATGATTGCTTTGAATATTATAATTCTTATAATAAATGGAATTTACGGATGGCAAATTCCTACACCTATGAAATATTTTAGAATGATAATTAACACAATGCCGGCAATGGATAATCTTTCAAATGATAATTTCTTAGTATCAGAAATTATTAAAGCAAGTTGGAAAGGAATAGTATTCAGTATGCAAACTTTATATCAATTAATTGCAGTAGCTGTTTTATATGCAGGTGGAACGTTTATCTACAGTCGAAAAGAGATAGCGTGAAATTAGCGGGAATTTATCAAAATGATAAAATAGTTATTGAATTGATAAATTCCCAATATATATAACAGTTTATAAAATAGCATTAATTCTTTAAACTATAAGAAATTAGATGATAAGAAGAAGAGTGGCATAAGGCGTGCTTTTATTTTGAAAACAAAATTGGAGGAAATAATGAGAAAATTAGTTTTATTAATAATACTAGCTTTCGCTATTACAGGGAGCTTAATTGCTAAAGAGCAATTAGAGAAAAAATTAAAACCGGGAGATTACAAACTCGTCATCGAAAATATCAAGTTAGATTCATTCGATTTTTCAAATGATAATAAAATCGGAGTAGAATCTGAAAATAAAGTTGAACTTACTGTGAAAAAAGGAGTAATATCAATTACTGCTGATGAAGAAACAGGAATTGATTTAATTCTTCCCGGAAGAAGTTCATATAAATTTACTCGTAAAGATAATAGTGTTTGTAAATTTGATGGAAATCAAATTAATATCATTGGAAATGATGGAGAAATTATCACTTTTGATTCTGAAGGGTTACATGTGCAAGATGGTGGTGATGATGTGACAATATCTAAAGATGGAATTATTGTGCTAAGCGATGATGAGAATGTTTCCATTAGTTCAAAAGGAATTATCGTTGAAGGTGGAGATGATGATGTTCATCTTACAGGTTTTTGGGGTTCAATGTTGGGCTCTATGATAAAAGGTGTAGTTGGTACAACAATGTCAATTGCGATAAATAATCAGGAAAAAATCATTAAAAATTATATTAATGAAGAAGATGAAGATTATATCAGTAAATGGGGAAATGATAACGACTCGGATTATGTAAAAGAGAAATTTGAACAAAATATCCCATATAAAAAGAATATGGTTCTTACTGTTTTAAATGAAAACGGAAGAATTAAAATTGATACTTGGGATAAAAAAGAGATTAATGTTAAAGCGGAAAAAAAGATTAAAGAATCAGAAGATGACTACCAAGATAAACTATCTAACACAAAGATTGATATAGAAGTAGGTGATAATTTACATATTGAAACAAAGAAAAAAAGCAGAACATCATCTGTAATTGTTTCTTACACAATTATGGTTCCCAATGGTATGAAAGTAGATACAATAAAATCTAACAATGGGAGACTAGTATTAAATGGATTAGAAAATGGAGATTACAAAACAACAAACGGCTCAATTGAAGTAAAAAATATTTCAGGCGAATTTAGTTTGGAAACTGCTAACGGCAGAATTTTAGCGGAAAATTGTTCAGGTGCTTTTATTGCAAGAACATCCAATGGTTCAATTAATGTTAAAGATTGTGATGCAATAAGAGGATTATATAGTTCCAACGGCTCAATTAGTTTTGATTTATTAAATGCAGAAAGTGATATTAATGTAGAAACATCGAATGCTCAAATTAAATGTAATTTGTTATCAAATTTAGATCTTAAGATAAATGCAGATACAACAAACGGAAAGATTATTGTGAACAATTTGGAACTTGAAAATGTAGATAGGAATACAAGTTATCTATACGGAGAGATGAATGATGCAAAATATTCATTAAACTTAGAAACATCTAATGGATCTATTAAAATAAAAGAATATACAAGGAGTTACTAATGAAGAAGATATTGATTTTTGTGATTTTTATAATTGCAATGGGAAATTTGTTTTCTCAGAATTCTGTAGCAGATACAGATAATTTTTTAGCAGCTAAGATAAATAGTGCTGCAATAGCCTATGGTAATGGAAGTGGAACTGGTTTCATATTCCCATATCAAGAAGATGAAGATTTTGGAGAAAGACTTACACTTTTCCTAAATGGTGAAAATGGCGGATATGTTATGGATAAAATAGGTGATTATTATAATCATAAATTATATACATCAGAACGAATAGCTAATAATTTTTATCTTGGAATGGATTGGGAATGGCAAAACAGTGATTTTTATGATGGTGCATTTAATCTAAACACACTTTATCGTCCGATGAATGCTTTTTCATTTGGTTTTGTAGCACGAGATGTTTTTTATGATACCAGATCATTTACTGCAGGCTTTGCAATTCGCCCGGCTTTTCTTAGAAGTAATGCTCATAGACTAAGTATTAGTGCCGATTTTGATTATGAAGATGAGGAAATCTTTAAACCAAGAATTGGTATTAAAACTGAATTTGTTGATGGAATTACAATTGGTGGAAATTATGATTTGGAAACTGAATCAATTGGTGTGAATTTTGGAATTAATTTAGGAAACCTTGAGATTGGGTCCATAGGATCTTTAGATAATGACGACAGGGAATATCCCGAAGCAGATTATTATGTTCATGTATCTGAAAAATTCTTTCCTTCAATTTTCTCAAAACCAAAGAAAAAAGGTTTTTATGAATTTAAAAGCAAGCCGGTTGTTGAAAAAAAATCCGGAATGAAACTTGGTAAATTGATTCTTTTTGAAAATAATTCAACTACTTTGGAAGCTATTTTAAAGAAAATCGAGAAGATGAAAAACGATCCTACAATCGAGGGGATTGTTATAAAAACTCCTATTAAAGCAAATTTAGCTAACCTCACTGAAATAAGAGAAGCTTTATTGGATTTCAAAACTAGTGGTAAAGAAATTATCTATTATGCAGAAAGTTATGGAAATATTTCTTATGCTTTTGCAGCTAGCGTAGCAGATAAAATTTATATGTATAAAAACGGTTCTATCGACCTTAAAGGTATTTCTATAAATTCTCCCTATATCAAAGATTTAATGGATAAATTAGGTTTGAAAATGGAGAATTTCCGTTCACATAAATATAAAACAGCTGGTAATATGTTCAGTGAAACGGAAATGACCGAAGCTGAACGTGAAAGCTATGATTTTCTTTTGGACGGATTATATGAAGAGATGGTAAATATGCTATCTGCTCGAGAAGATAAGTTGAAACTTTCTGCTGAAGAAACTATTAATAATGGACCGTATTTTATTGCAGAAAAAGCATTGGAATTTGGTTTGGTAGATGATTTGATTTATGAAGATGAACTGGAAGGCAAGTTAAAAGAAAATCATGTCAGTGGGAAAATTAAGAAAAATTTAGCACCGGAAATGGCTAGAACAAATTGGGCTGATCCTGCCGAAGCAAAAGTTGCAATTATCTATGCTATTGGAAATATCCATATGGGCGAAGGACAACCGGGGAAAACAATCGGTTCAAAAACTACTGCAAATGCAATTCGTAGAGCTAGGAAAGATAAAAGTGTGAAAGGTATTATCTTAGTTGTTAATTCCGGTGGTGGTTCTGCTTTAGCTTCTGATATTATCGGTAGAGAAGTTGAGCTTTGCAAAACAGGAAAAAACAAAAAGCCGATTGTTGCAGTTATGACAGGAACAGCAGCTTCAGGCGGATATTATATTTCCGCAATGGCAGATAAGATTATTGCTCAACCAGGAACTGTAACTGGCTCAATTGGCGTAATTGGAATGCTTTTGAACATGGAAGGATTATATGATAAAATTGGCGTTAATTGGTCAACTGTGAAGAAAGGTGATTTTTCCGATTTAGGTAATGCTAGCAGAGCTATGACTGATGAAGAGAGAAAAATAATCTCTGAAAGCATAGAGCATACATATTGGCAATTTGTGGATGTAGTAGCACGCGGAAGACATATGAGCAAAGAAAAAGTTCATGAAGTTGCACGTGGTAGAGTGTGGACAGGTAAACAAGCAATGGAAAGAGGCTTGGTAGATATGATGGGGTCTATTGATACAGGAATAGACGCAATTAAAGAATTAGCAAATATCGATAAAGAAGTAAAATTGGTTGAATATGTAGGTTATGATAAATCTAAAAACATTGAAATAAACATAAACGGAAGTATGAATCTTCAACTTCCTGAAAATTTGAAAACAATTTATAACCTGAAGGAAGAATTGGATTTGTATCAAAATGAAAGAACTTTGATGCTTATGCCAAAAATTGAAATTAAATAATTGGAGACTTTAATCCCTTTAGCAAAGTTTCTAAGCTGAAAATAACTCGGATTGCCAAGTGTCAGGTAATCCGAGTTTTTTTATTTACTTTCCAATGCAGCTAATTGAGCAGGAGTTAAAGATTCTATTGGTTCTTGAACAAGGAATTTTTTCCCGGTGAAATTAATCAATATAGCTCCAATTGGAGCTGTAACCAAAATACTTAGAACAGCAATTGCTAAGATCAATTCTCCGGAATAAGTGGACATTTTAGCTGCTGCCATAGCAGCTAATGGCGCTCCTCCGATTGCCGCTTGAACTGTTGCTTTTGGTAGATAAGAAAATATCACAAATATGCGTTCTTTAATATTTAATTTGCTTTTGATTAAGCATAAAGCCACAGCAATACTTCTACCTGAAAGCCCGATTAGAATTATTAATAATCCTCTAAAACCGGCATCAATAGCTACAGGAACCTTTACTTGCGCTCCTACTAAAGCAAATAGCAATAACTGTGCAAAAATCCAGATTTTTCCTAATTTAGCAGAAATTTCATGAGCCATATGCTCACTTTTTTCTAAAATTACAAACCCAATTGACATTACTGCAATCAAAGCTGCAAAAGGAATGAAATGCTCGATTTTTTTCTGTAAGATTACTAAGAAAATCGCTATTGAGAAAATTACCAATATTCGCTTTGTAGCACGTGGATTGCATTTTCTAAAAATATAATATAGTATTAAACCAATAATCAAACCTGCTAAAATTCCAACAACTACGGAAATAGGAATATTTAATAAACTTCGCCCTAAATCAACACTATTCCCTACATACATTCCAATAAATGAACTGCACAAAACTATTGCCACAGCGTCATCTACAGATGCTCCGGCAAGTACTAAGGTTGGTATTCCTTTGGCAATTCCTCGACCTTCTTCTATCATCTTTATCATTAGTGGAACTACTACAGCGGGTGATACAGCTGCTAAAACCGAGCCAAGCATTGCTGCTTCCAAGTGGGAGATAGGAAATAGAAATGGAGCGGCTAAAGTTATAAAACCAACTTCCATAAGGCAGGGAATAAAAGATAGCAATATTGCTCTTATTCCTACCTTTGCCAATGCTTCTCTGCTTAATTCAAATCCTGCTCGTAATAAGATTACAATTAGTGCAAAAACTCGCAAATCATAAGATACATTAAGCATCTCGTCAGGAAGAATATTAAAACCAAAAGGTCCTATAATTATTCCTAAAAATAATAATCCAATTAAGCCGGGAAGTTTAAGTTTCCTTACTATCCAATCTGCTATTAATCCAAAAAGCAGAATAATTGCAACTCCAAGTAACATAAAAACTCCAATATCGTATTTGCTTTTTTTTGCTTAGAAGAAAAAGCTAAACTAAATTATATAGATATTTTCCTAATTCAAAAATTTATTGAAAATAGGAATTATTTCAATTTTTGTAGCAGAAAATTTATTAGAGATTACCTGTCCAATAATTAAAATCTTATACATAAAAATAGATAGATATAAAATGGCAAATCGAACCAATTAACACTAAAATATGAAAAATTGCATGATTGAATTTTATCTTCTTAATCACATATAAAATTCCACCAACAGTATATGAAATACCTCCGGCTATAAGCCATCTAAGACCATCGGCAGAGAGAGATGACATCAGAGGTTTGATTGCAAAGATAATCATCCAACCCATAAAGATATACATTAATGTGGAAATAATGGAAAATTTTCCGGTAAAAAATAGTTTCAGGATTATGCCAATAAGAGCCATTCCCCAAGATAATCCAAATATAATCCAACCAATCTTACCATGAAGAGTAATTAGCGTAAATGGGGTATAGGTTCCTGCTATTAGAATATAAATTGAAGCATGATCAAAAACTCTCATATAAATTCTTTGTTCGTCGCTTTTCCGACT
>JAMOPB010000343.1 GCA_027064945.1 Candidatus Cloacimonadota bacterium | reverse complement strand
CATATAATCCAAATCCATTTCATAAACATCTGCACTCATAGCATCTTGCGAGCAAACCGGACGCATTAGATAACATCTTTTCTCATCTTCATCAGATAAGGGAAGTTGAACAACAGGCATCTGCCAAATCTCTTTTAAATTGGAAATCTTAGCGCGCAATAAAGCGTCAATTTCTCTTAATTCGTCTAAATTTGATTTTTCTAAATACAGCTCTTCTAAATGTAATGCAGGCACAGGTTCAGGCGAATAGATCAAACGATTAACCGTTTTCAGATTATTAATTACTTTAGCGGAAACTTCTTTTAGGATTTTCCAATCAATCTTATCATTAATATTCCAAATAATTGCAGGATGATGATATGTGCGGAAATCTCCTTGAACACCAACGCTTTTGATTGGAAGAATCATTCCTTTCATACCATATTCTATCAGCAAATTATTCATCTTTTCAGTTTCGGAATTATAATCTTCAATGTTATTTTTTTTATCTGAGCAAATCACTCGAATTGCCAAGCCAGGTCCGGGGAATGGATGACGATTTACTAAATGCTCCGGCAATCCTAGTTCGAATCCAAGTTCTCTTACCTCATCCTTATACAGATCTTTAAGCGGTTCAATAACTTTTCCCGCCTTGATCAATTTATCAATTTCTTCAACACGATTATGATGTGTTTTTATTTTTGCCGCTTTTTTGCTATCTCCGCTTTCTATAGTATCCGGATAAATAGTACCTTGAACAAGCATCCAATCGTTATCAGCATTTAGTCCGGCCAATTCTTCTTGAGCAATATCGACAAAGATTTTACCGATAATCAAACGTTTTGTTTCAGGATCCGTAACATTCTTTAAAGCATCAAGATAGCGTTGCTCAGCATTGATAATTTTGATATTTTTATATCCTAATTTAGCAAAATGTTCTTTCAATTCAGCAGATTCATTTTTTCGCATAAACCCTGTATCAACGTGAATTGAATAGATATTTTCATTTCCTACTGCCGCAATACAAAGTTCTAATGCAACCATAGAATCCACTCCACCGGATAGAAGCAGAACCAATTTTTTACCTGTTGCTTGTTTGCGAACTTCGCTAATTAAATCATCTTTAAAATGTTTGCTATTCCAATCTCGCGTAGTAGTACATTTTTTTAAAAAATTATCAAGCATCTGCATTCCATTGGTGCTATGAGTTACTTCCGGATGATATTGGAAGCCTGTGAATTTTCCGCATTTGCTTTGGTAGGCGGCAATTTCTATGGAATCTGATGTTGCGATTGAAACAAAATCTTGCGGTAATTGAGCAACGTGATCTCCGTGACTCATCCAAACTTGCTGTTGAATTTCCAAGCCTGCAAAGATATCATATTTTGTATCACATTTCATCATTGTAGCACCATATTCTGTGCCTTTACCGCTTTCAATTTTACCACCTAACATATGTGCTAAAAGCTGATGTCCATAACAAATTCCTAAGATCGGAACAGGACTATTTTTTACATCAAAATCAATTCTATATGCATCTTTGGCATTAACACTTTGCGGACCACCTGAAAAAATCACTCCACAGATATCATCTTTCATCGAGAAATCTTCAGGATTGAAAATATCACTATATACTCCTAAGTTTCTAATTCTTCTAGCGATCAGATGTGTGTATTGACCGCCAAAATCGATTATTGCTATTTTACTCATAATATTTACCTCATTTTATTAAAAATCACAGATAGCACGAATTCAGCACTTTTTTACAAAAAACAA
>JAMOPB010000342.1 GCA_027064945.1 Candidatus Cloacimonadota bacterium | reverse complement strand
CAACAACAGAAAGTTCTTTATATCTCTTTCCCAAGGAAATAAATTTTTCAATAATATTTGTATTTGAATCAAGCGAATTTGTTCCAAACAAAGCAGCAGTACGGATGATTATGAATTTTGAGGAATAATTAATGATGATATTTTCTCCAACAAACTTTGAAAGTCCGTAAATATTCAGAGGGTTTGCATAATCATTTTCTTTATAGCTTTGTGTACTTTTACCATCGAAAACATAATCTGTACTAAAATGACATAACAAGATGCTTGCTTCATTACACAAATCAACAATATGTTTTAAGGCAGTTCCATTTAATATCATAGCTTTATTAATATCTGTTTCAGCTTTTGCAACATCTGTATATGCTGCACAATTGATAATGATATTCGGTTTTTCAAACTCTATGATTTCAGAGATATTATTTTTATTTGTAATATCTGCCAGAGGTAGATCATATTTTGCGAAATCCATTTTGTTTTTATGAAGAATTTTACAAAAAGATGTCCCCAATTGCCCATTTGCTCCCAAAAGTAAGATCTTATTCATAGATGAAATCTCTCTGAATCTCTTTGAATTTACTCTGTTTTTTATCTTTATCGGAAACTATTGGATTTTTTATTTTCCAATCAATTGCTAAGTCCGGGTCATTAAAAATAATTCCTCGTTCATCTGCTTTAGAATAGGGCTTTGTGCATTTATAAGAAATTGTAGCTATTCCGGAAATAACTGCAAAACCATGTGCGAAACCTTTCGGCAGCCAAATTTGATGATTGTTCTCAGCAGATAATTTTGCTGACACATATTTTCCAAATGTAGGAGAACCGAATCTGATATCAACTGCAACATCCAATATTTTACCTGATAAAACTCTGATCAATTTGCCTTGTGCATTTTCTCCAACTTGATAATGAAGACCTCTAATAACAGATTTTAGTGAAAACGATTGATTATCTTGCACGAATATTTCATTTATACCGATTTCCTTATATTTTTCTTCATTATAAGATTCGAAGAAATATCCTCGTTTATCATAAAAAATATCAGGTTCAATTATAAATATCTCTTTTAATTTAGTTTTGATTATTTTCATTTTCCACCATACATTTTCCTATAATATTCTTTATATTCTCCAGAAACGATATTTTCTAACCACTTTGTATTATCTTTATACCATTGAATTGTTTTTTTCATTCCGATATCAAATGGTGTTTTTGGCTGCCATCCTAATTCTGTTTGTATTTTAGAGAAATCAATAGCATATCTTTTGTCATGAGCTTTTCTATCCTCAACGAAGGTAATTAAAGATTCTGGCTTGTTCAATTCTTTTAATATCAATTTTACAATTTCAATATTTTGGCATTCAGCGTTTCCACCGATGTTATAAATTTCTCCATCTTCTCCATTTTCCATAACTTTTAAGATTGCTTCACAATGATCTTCCACATAAATCCAATCTCTAATATTTTTGCCATCACCATAAACAGGTAAAGGGATATCATTTTGAGCATTATTTATCATTAATGGAATTAGCTTTTCAGGAAACTGGAATGGTCCATAATTATTTGAACATCTTGTGATGTTTAGCTTTAGGTTAAATGTTTTATGATATGCCATTGCAATAAGATCTGCACTAGCTTTAGAAGCAGAATATGGAGATGTTGGAGATAGATTGGTATATTCATAAAAATAGCCATCTTTTCCTAAAGAACCATAAACTTCATCGGTAGATATTTGGATAAACTTAAGTAAATCTTTTTTC
>JAMOPB010000341.1 GCA_027064945.1 Candidatus Cloacimonadota bacterium | reverse complement strand
AAAATGCAAATAATAAACAAAAATAAATATATAGGGAGAAAGAATGAAAAAACTAAGTCTTATTTTTATTACAATTATTACAATCTATGCAAATGGATTATTTGCAAATTTTATTGAAAGGAATCGTGATGTTTTATTCGAACAATCAATCGTTATGCCTGACGATCCCGTAGATTGGGACTTTACTATCAGCGATGATTATTCGTCTGCACCATTTTATGTTGCTGATAATTTTTCCGGTGTTGAAGGAACAATTGAATCAATTACATTTTATGGTTTTCCTTCTAGAAATGGGGTTCAAGTAGAAGAAGATCCTATGGGTTTTGACATCATTTTTTACGAAGATGTAAATGGTGAAATGGGAGAAATTGTCTCAACGCAAAGTGTAAACGGTTATTGCACTGAAGTTGAAGGTGTTGTTTATAGTTACATTTATCATCTTTTCGAATGGAATATTGATTTGGAAACACCTGTCCAAATGAATTCCGGATGGTTCTCAATTGTGGGAACAAGCCAAATGGAACCTGATGCTGTTTTTACTTGGGGAAATTCAGCTGATGGTGATGGAATTGAATGGTTCCATAACACTGCCGGCTGGAATACTACCGATTCCGATCGCAATTTTACTTTTTTTGGTTCTTTGGAACCTGCAGAATTAAATCCACCTACAAATTTAGTAGTAACTGTTGATGAAAATATCAGCAATACAGTTCATTTAGAATGGGAAGCTCCTGAAATTAATACCCCAACCTACATTGAAGAAAATTTTGATAATTCCGATGAATTACCTGAAGGATGGAGTGTTGTTGATAATGATGGAGATACATATTCTTGGGAAGTTTCTACTGGCTGGGGTGGATATAATGACTCTGAACATTGCATGACAAGTGCTTCTTATATTAATAGTGATATCGGACCATTAACTCCGGATAATTGGTTGATTTCTCCGGCTGTATATGTTGAGGAAGGAGCAGAATTAAGATTTTTTGATGCAGCAGCTTTTCCTGATTTGGCAGGTGAACATTACTATGTGAAAATATCTACTACTGATAACAATGTTGGGTCATTCAGTTATATTCTTCTTGAACGAATCGTTAGTTCAGCTGAATATGAGGAACATGTAATTGACCTTTCTAATTATGTAGGTGAAACAATTTATATTGCTTGGCAACATTGCTTTGTCACAGATGTATTTTTTATGAATATTGATAATGTTTCTATTGGTGTACAAAATAACAGATCCCTCAATGGATATAAAATTTATAGAGATCAAGCAGTATTAGCCGAGGTCGATGCTTCAAACCTATCTTACACCGATGAAGAAGTTGAAAATGGAGAACATTCTTATTATGTAACAGCGTTATACTCAGAAGGTGAATCTGCTCCTTCAAATGAAGTGAACATTTTAATAGACGCAACATCAATTGATGAAAATACTTATAATGTTATTTCAAATATAACTTGTTACCCAAATCCATTTAATATGTCTAACAACAGCCGTAGCCAATTGAGTACAATTAGTTTTGATTTGGATAGGAGTATCAGTAATGCCGAGCTTGCTGTTTACAATATAAAAGGACAAAAAGTCATCTCAATTTACAATGGTGATATCCAATCAGGTAAACACTCTTTTACTTGGAATGGTAAAGACAGTGACAATAATGATGTAGCGACAGGGATTTATTTCTACAGATTATCTAACGGGAAAGTTAGTTACAGTAAGAAAATGACCATCATCAAATAATTAAACTACAAGAATAAAGCGGTAATT
>JAMOPB010000340.1 GCA_027064945.1 Candidatus Cloacimonadota bacterium | reverse complement strand
ACTTTAGGTTTATCACTTTTCATGCGTGTGCCTTTTCCGGCAGCTAAAATAATTGCAGCAGTTTTTTTCATATTTTACCTCTAATAATTATTCTTTTATTTCTAAATAAAGTTCATTAATTGTTTTATTAAAAATAGGGTGGATGCAATCGGGGCATAGTTCTACTAAAGAACGTAATACAAATTCACGTTTATGCATCTCAGGATGGGGAATAGTAAGATTTTCAGCATTAATAATATCTTCACCTAAGATGATATCAATATCAATTGTACGAGGTCCCCATCTAAGTGTACGAACTCGACCTAATTTTGCTTCGGTTTCCAAACAAAAAGCTAATAAATCTTGAGCTGGAAGTTTAGTAGAAATCTCAATTACACAATTCAAAAAATCAGGTTGATCAGTTACGCCATACGGCTTTGTTGTAATAGTAGAACTTGATCTGATTAATTGAATTTGCGGATGATTTTTTAGATATTCCTTAGCAGATTCAAGATAATTTTCTCTTTCACCAATATTTGATCCTAACCCTAAAAAATAACGCATTATCTTTTGCGCTCCATTTCAAGTTCAACACCATCCATAATTCCATTAATAGGAACAGATGGTTTTTTGATTTTCACAATTGAAGAAATTATTGTGGGAAAAGTTGCCATAACTTCGTCTAAAATCATATTTGCACAACTTTCTAACAATTGGAATTTATGATCTTCAATTATATGTTTGATAATTGCATAAACTTTTGTATAATCGACAGTATCAGCAAGTTCTGAAATTTTTATATCATTCTCGCTAAGAGTTTCAAATGTGAAATTTATGATAAATCTTTGACCTAAAATATTCTCTTCAGGTGCTACACCATGATATCCATAAAATTTTAAATTTTCCAGATGTACTTTCATTATTTATCCCTTTTTGATAACTTCTATAATTTGAAAATGAACTTTCTTTTGATATATTTTATCAATAATATATATTGCTACTCCACTTAAAAATAAGCCGATTACAGATAGGAATATTGAAAGATCTTCACTTAGATTAAATGTTAATTTTCCTAATAGATAAAATAATATCATGCTTAGAATTGGAATAATAAATAAGATAAATGCAGATAAAATTCTAGTTCCGGCAGAGAGAAATACTTTTACAACATCTCCTACCTGAACATTCAAATTAGTTATTGCTTCATGTATTATTGGTGTATCATTTGTTCCACATACACCATGCATGCTACAACTTTTGCAAGAACCGTTGTTTATTATTTCAAAAGTAATTTTCTTTCCATCAACTGAAAGAACTTTCGCTGTATCTTCGATTACATCATTATTATGACTATGCATATTTTCTCCTAAAATGTTTATTGCTATCGCTAAGAAATCTCTTTTTTAGAAAGTATCTTTTCGATTATAGATGTTGTTGATGCTCCATCGATAAAAAGTAATGATTTTACTTCGCCACCATTTTCAAGCACAATATCAGATCCTACTATTTGCTCAACCTTCCAGTCTCCGCCTTTTACCAAAACATCCGGCTTAATCTGATTTATTAGATTGTATGGTGTATCTTCTTCAAATATAAGAACATAATCCACAGAACGTAATGCTTCAAGAACAATTTTTCTATCTTGTTGATTGTTTATCGGACGGCTTGAGCCTTTTAATCTTTTTACAGAATCATCACTATTTAATCCTACAATTAAGATATCGCCCAGTTCTTTTGCTTGCTGAAGGTACTGAACATGTCCGGCATGTATGATATCAAAACAACCATTTGTAA
>JAMOPB010000339.1 GCA_027064945.1 Candidatus Cloacimonadota bacterium | reverse complement strand
TACTTTCAGAGATTTGGATCATACCGTTTTTATTATTACATTCAAGATCTCCTTCGCATTTTACTAATTTAATAGAACCATTTTTTGATACTAATTCCATATTCCCTGAGCATTTTTTTAGGTGTATTGATCCATTGGAATTTGTGGATTCAATGTTCCCTGAGATATTTTCTAATTTTATGGATCCATTGATGTTATCTAATTCAAAACTTCCTTGGCAATTGAAAATTGAAATTTTACCGTCTGAATTTTTTACTTCAATTGAATTTTCGCAATCCCTTATTTCAATGTTGCCGGATTTCCCGGTAATTTCCAAGAAGCAACTCTTGGGAATTTCAATACGAATTTTTACTTTTGAAAGTTCGCTGCTAGTTTTTACAATTAATTCCAACTCTTCATCATTAATATCAAAATCAAAAATTGATTTAGCGATCTCTTCAGAAACATCTTCATTTACATTTGCTTCCATTTCCAATCGGAAAAGTTGTTCATCTGTAGATTGAATTACTAAATTGTAATTTTCAATTGTGATTCCACAATGCTTAAGATTTTCAGCTTCAAACTCTCTTTTGTAAGTTAATGTTTTCATTCTTCCTCCCAACCTTTCAGCTTAGACAATACTTCGGTGACAGTTAATTTTCCATCAGCTAAATCATCTAATAATGATTCGGGATTTTTGCTTTTCTTAATGTTTTGCTTAGAAGTTTCCGAATCTGTTTTACGGATCATACGATCGGCACATAGTGCATTTTGAACTTCTGCCAAACGATTTTTTACTGTAGGATATGAGATTTTTAATTGCTTCTCAACTTCTTTAATATTTCCGCTGCAACAGATAAATGTTTTAGCAAATTCCTGTTGTGCAGGGGTCAATAATGCAAAATCACCAATCTCAAAATTTCCTTTGATGGTTGTGTCACAATTTTCACAATAATATTCTTTAATCTTTAATTGTGAATTGCAAACCGGACATTGCTTTAGTCTTTTATTCATAATCACCTCCAAGATGAGATGAAATTAATTCAGTAATTAAATATGTCAATGTAAAAATTAATAAAATTAATAAAGAGATTAATAAAGTAAATCTATAAAAGGATAAACATTGATATAGATGATAATAAGGATTAATTTATTTCAGGATAAGAGATGTTTGTTTACATTTTTAAAGAAAAAATATTTGACACTATGAAAAATACATTTATATTACTTTGCGAAACAAAAAAATAATATCCAAGGAGAAAATAATAATGGAACATTTAACAAAAGAGACTTTTAAGAAAAAAGTATTTAACTATGAAGAGAATAAAGATTGGAAATTCGAAGGCGATTTGCCATGTCTTATCGATTTTTATGCTGACTGGTGTAGCCCTTGTAAAGCTGTAGCTCCAGTGCTTGAAGAATTAGCAAAAGAATATGATGGTAAAATTAATATTTATAAAGTTAATACAGAAGAGCAACAAGAATTAGCAGCTGCTTTTGGAATCCGTAGTATTCCAAGTTTACTTTTCTGCCCTAAAGAAGGTCAACCTCAAATGGCTATGGGTGCATTACCAAAAGAAACTTTTAAATCTGCATTTAAAGATGTATTAAACGTAGAATAATAAAAAATAAAATCCTCTAAATAGCACAGAGAGCTTGATGTTAGTATATTCTTGACGTCAAGTTCTCTTTTTTTTTTATAGATTATAAAGTTTGTTATGGAAAAGATAGTGTTTGAATTTTGATAAGATGTGTTTTTCATAATAAACATTAAGCTAAGATCTATTACATTATTTAG
>JAMOPB010000338.1 GCA_027064945.1 Candidatus Cloacimonadota bacterium | reverse complement strand
TTGACTTTCATCAGATTCGGCAAATGTAAGTGTTATCTTCTCGCCTGAGCGTTTTTTGATAACTAAGGTAAATTCAGGACTTTCAAATTTATCAGCAACTTTGCTATAATCATCATAATAGAATTTTGCAACTTTAACCTTCTTCAAGTTTTCAAATACAGCTGATAAAAAATCATTATTTTCATCAACATTAATAACTTGGTCACGATACTCTACTTTCCATAAAGAATCTGTTGCTGTAACTTTGTAATCCAGATCATCTGCTTTAAGACTCATCTCTTGTATTTGTTCCGGGAAAAGATACAATACTTCTTTATTTCTCCAATAATCTTTATCAGTATTGAAAGTTCTACTGATATTAGAATTTAGACGATAAATTTTATTATCTCCGTTTTTTCGTGCCGGTGTATTATTCCACTGTTTGCTTTTCCCCAAAAGAACATCGGCTAAAACTTTTCCCGATCTATCATAAACTTTTACGTTTGTTGCTAATGAATCGGTTAGGTTGTATATTTCCTGAGCACTCTCTTTTTCGGAAACCGGAATCTCGGAAGTTGTCACAACTAAAGCTTTAGAAAAAATATTATTCAAATTTCTCTCTTCTAATTCACTTTCCAATGGCTCTACCATTTTCCAATTATCACCTGATTTTGCTAAAACGATTTTCTCGCTTTTTTGGGAAAATTCTATTTTTGCCACATCCGACGAATCTACTCCAAAGAAATTAAACTCACGCTCTTCATTTGAATTAAACTTGGTGAAAGCATAAATCGCTACCAAAACCACAAGGATTATTAGTAATACTTTGTTATTCATAAATCTCTCCAATCTGTTTTCTTCGTTTTATCTCTTTTCTATGAATAATTATTCCTACTAAGATTAAAAGTAAGACAGGTAAAATAACATTAAGATATTTTATAAAATCTTTTTGAGAATTTGAAACTTCCTTCAATGGACGATAAACTGTCTCTCTTGAACGAAGATTTATCAAAGATTTTTGACCGGAAAGATAATCAATTGAATTAATAAAGAAATTCAGATTGCCATCAGAACCGGCTCCGCCACCATTCATAATGAAATCACTATCAGCAATAAAGATAATTTCTGTATCTTGTGATTCAAGTTTATTATCATATTTACTCTTTACATTTCCACTATAAATTCCACCAAGAACTTTTTTACCGTCATTTAGCATCATACGAAGATCTCTCTTCATATACTGTTCTATTCTGATATTGAAATTGGGACTTGAAGTTGTAGAAGAATTTTCGCTACTATAAAATAAAGGTTCAAATTTCAAAGCTGTGTGCAAAGTATCCAATTCAGAAATAAAAACTGCTTGAATCATATCGATATTTTTTGTAATCGGATGCTCTTTATTCATATTGGTAATTAAAGGAAGATATGGATAATTTACAGGAGTATTCATGCTGAAAATACCTTGTCTTCTCTGAATGGAAATCTGACCGCATTTAGCGTCTGCTACAAGATTTTCCTTTATCTTTATTCCATAGAATGAAAGTAAATCAAATATGTTGCTTTCCAAAAGTTTAGCACTTTGTTGCTGTAAATTAGCATCTACCCTATCTTGGAAGAACATTATTTTCCCACCCTGAACAATATATTTATCCAGATTTTGCAATTGCTCTTCAGAAAGGTCTTCATTTACACCGGCAAAAACCAAAACAGAAATATCGTCGGCTAATTCTTCTTCCAAAGTAGTGGTTACCAATTCATAGCTCTCGCCAATCAATAGTTTTACCGTTTCATATTTACCT
>JAMOPB010000337.1 GCA_027064945.1 Candidatus Cloacimonadota bacterium | reverse complement strand
TAGTTTGATTCCGTTTATGGTATTATTTGCAAAGAAAAATTTTGAATTTAGTAATGCTCTTATTGGAAATATACTTCTTTATAAAGTTGTAGGAATGTTGCTAACAAGTATAGTTTTATTCAAACGTTCAAACACTTTTGAGTATAAAAAACTTTTATATTTTAGTGCTGTTTGCGGGATGGCGATGCCTTTATTAAGCTTAATCTTCCAGAATAATATTATTGTTTATCAGATTATTTTTATTATCTCCGGAGTATTCATCACCGGTTTTAACATTGCCAAAAATGGTATATTAATGGAAATATCGACTGATGAAAATCGTGCTTTATATACAGGAATTTCCGGAGCAGGAAATATTCTTCCAACGATTTTCCCACTTGTAGCGGGTGTATTGATTGCCACTTTGGGCTATAATATTGCTTTTGTTTCAATTGCATTAGTTGTTGCTTTCAGTTTGTTTTTTATAAGAAAATTGCATTGTAAATAATAATTGGAATTAGTTTTAGACATAAATAATTAGGAGAAATAATGAAGAAGTTCTACCCGGAATCAAAAGTTGAAATTCAAGGAATTACAGCTAAATTTTATGATAAGATTTTAAGTTATCTGTCTTTTGGGAAATATGATGCATTTATAAAAAAAGCAATCTCTTTGATGGAGATCCAAGTAGATGACAAGATTCTGGATTTTGGTGCAGGTACAGGAAAAAATGCTATGCTCATGAAGAATTATCTTTCTGAGGAAGGAGAAATTCTCGGTTTGGAAATCTCAGATTTGATGATAGAACAGTTTAAAGCTAAAACTAAGAATATAAAAAATATCGATGTTCAAAATCTTCGAATAGATCAGCCCCTGACGCTTGAAAAAAAGTATGATAAAGTGTTTATCTCCTTTGTATTTCACGGTTTCCCCTTTGAAATTCAAAAGAATATTATTAAGAATGCTTTTAATGCTTTAAAAGATGATGGCGAATTTATAATATTGGATTTTAATGAATTTATCACTGATAAAACACCATTATACTTTAGAATTCCGTTTAAGATTATTGAATGTAAATATGCTTTTGAATATGTTGAAAAAGATTGGAAGAAGATCTTACGTGATTTTGGATTTGTTCATTTCCAAGAAAAACTGTTTTTCCAAAATCATCTTCGTTTATTAAAAGCAAAAAAGAGGTGATATATGAAATTATTAATGATCTACACAGAAAAATTCGGATATAAAACAAGTATAAAAAATTTAGAATCGGTAGATTCTTTTGAAGAAGAAAAAGTGATTGAAAATGCAATTGTCGGATTTATCCAAGCAGAAGAAAAGGATGAAGAAGAAACTGCAAAAATTGAGACAAAATTAATAAAAAACCTGAAATGGGCTGCAAAGAAAAATAATACTGATAAAATTGTGTTGCATTCATTTGCCCATTTATCAATGAGCAAAGCCGATGAGGAAATTACAAAACAGATATTTGATAATGCTGAAGCTAGATTACAAAAAGCAGGCTATGAAGCTTATCAAACTCCTTTCGGATATTTTTTGGATTTGGATGTAAAAGCACCGGGGAAATCTTTAGCCAGAGTATTTAAGGAATTTTAAAATGATAGAAAAAGCTGCTGAGTTGATCAAAAACGCAAAGCATATCACTGCTTTTACAGGAGCAGGGATTTCTGTGGAAAGCGGTATTCCTCCTTTTCGAGGTGAAAATGGTTTGTGGAGTAAATTCGATCCAATACTTTTGGATTTAGTTTATTTTCATAAAAACCCGTTAGAATCTTGGAAAT
>JAMOPB010000336.1 GCA_027064945.1 Candidatus Cloacimonadota bacterium | reverse complement strand
TGAAAAAAAACACACACACGAGGTAATGAAATGAAGAAAATTATTTTAGTTTTAAGTATTATGGTTTTACTCGCCAGTCTATCAGCTTTTGAATATACTGTAGAGTTACATGATTCTTGGGGCGATGGCTGGAATGGAGGTATGCTTGACGTTTTAGTTAATGGTGAAGTTGTCCTTTCAGCTCTTACAATTGAAGATGGAACAGGTCCTGAATCACATACATTTGAAGTAGTTGGCGGAGATGCTATTACTACTGTCTATACTGCAGGATCATGGCCATATGAGAATTCATATATCATTTATAATCAAAATGGTGTTGAAGTAGCAGCAGATGGTCTTGATGGAGAAACTCCAACAGGAATTACTACTCCAATTATCGTTTTAGGTGAAGATGATGTCGATTTAGGTGTAACTCCTATTACTGGTAATATTACCCCAACAGTAGATGTTCCAACAAACTATAGTTTTGGTGTTGTAAATAATTCTGCTGGTGAAGTAGCTACTTATACAGTTAAATTTATGGAATTGGTAGGAGAAGAATCTGTGGAATTAACTTCTGCTGATCTTGGACCTATTGCAGCTGGTGCTACTGTAGATTATGAAGCAGCTCTTACTTTTGATACAGAAGGTGAGCACATTATTTATGGTGTAGTTATCAATGCTGAAGATATTAGTGATGCTAATAATACAACTCCATATTTTAGTGTTGATGTTCAAGCTAGTGGTACAACAGTAATTACAATTGGAACCGGTACAGATTTACAACATACTGTACCTGCTAATTATTTTTACAAAAATTCTGTTGCAGAACAAATTTATTATGCATCCGAACTTCAAGTTGGTGGTGTTCTTAATGCTATAGATTTTTTCTATAATTTTGCGGATATTCCAGCAATTTCTGATCTTAATGTTTGGGTTGGAGAAACAACTCTTACAGATCTTTCTGCTGGATTTATTCCTTCTACAGAACTTACTCCTGTTTATAGTGGACCGCTTGATTTTGTAATTGGAGAAGGTGTTCTTCATATTGCTTTTGATACACCATATGCTTATAGTGGTGGTAATTTGGTAGTTCTTGTTGAACGTCCAATGGATACTGAATATTATTCATCATCTGATAACTTCTATAGCTCAACTGATGCAGTAAATACAGCAAGATCAATTTACAAATATTCTGATACAGTAGATTATGATCCTGCGAATCCACCTACCGATGGTACAGTAACTGGTGTATATGCTAATGCGGCTTTCTATTTTATTATTGATGGAATGGGATCTATTACCGGTACAGTAACTTCAAATGGTACACCTGTAGATGGCGCAGCTGTTTCTATTGATGGTACTCCTGCAATGACTTATACAAATGCAGAAGGTGTATATACTTTCCCATATGTAATGGAAGGTGATGTATCTCTTACTGCTTCAAAACATGGTTATTATGATGGAACTGCTTCAGCTACAGTTGTGGAAGACCAAACAACTACAGCAGATATTACAATGGAACCTCTTCCAATGGTAATGGTTAGTGGTAATGTATTTGGAAGTGATTATCCTGAAAATGGTATTGCAGATGCTGAAGTAGAATTAGAAGGATATGAAGATTATGAAGCTATGACTGATGCTGATGGTCATTTTGAGATTGCTGGTGTTTACGCTAGCCAAACTTACGATATTACTGTTCATGCTGAAGGATATGAAACTTATACAGCTACTGTAGAAGTTGGAACAACTGATTTAGTAATTGATGATATTACTGTATTAGAAATTGTTTCTCCAGCTACAAACGTTGTTGCAACTCCTAATGCTGAATATACTTCAGTTGACGTAACATGGGAAGAACCTACAGGCGCTCCTGAAATGGAATTCCGTTATGATGATGGTATTGCAACTGCTCAATTAGGTTTTGGTGATAATGAAGCTGCTGTTTTAGGTGGAGCTCATTTCTACGACGCTGTTATTAGTGAAGTATCATGGTTGCTTACATCTAATGCTGCTCATGCTGAAGCAAAAATATTGATTTTTGGTTTGGATGCTGCAGGTGTACCTGATGATAGTCAGTTATTATACGAATCTGGAATGCTTCCTAATGTTGATGATCAATGGAACACTTATACTCTTGAATCTCCTGTAGAAGCTCCAAATGGATTCTTCGTAGGTGTTTGTACTCCTGGTATATTTACTGCTATCGGTACTGATGATGGCGTTGGCGAACCTTATGAATTCCAAGAAGGAACACAATGGGGTATTGCAGATTATACTGCCGGAACAAACGAATGGTTAGACGTTGGCCCTGCCGGTTTCCCATTTAACTTCACAGTAAGAGCATACGGACAAAATAATGGTGAAATTAGTTATGAAAGAACAGCTCAAACTTCTCGTAAAATTACTGAATTAAATTATTCTAAATTAAGTACAAGCATTGATGCCGGTTCTCCTGTTTATAAAACTAATACTCCTACAAATAGAATAGTTGAAACTTATGATGTATATCGTCTTTTAGCTGATGATGAAGGAACACCTGAAATCTGGACTCCTCTTGCTGAAGGTTTAACAGAATTAAATTATACAGATGATGATTTTATTTCTGTTCCAAGTGGTGTTTATGAATATGCTGTTGTTGCAGTATTTACAAATGGTGTAGAAGCTCCTGCTGCCTTCTCAAATGAAGTTGCAAGTGGTGTAATGGGAACAGTAACATTTGAAGTTACAACAAATGATGGCGTTTCAGCTGAAGGTGCTATGATTACTTTCACAGCTGCAGATGGCGATCCTGAACATGTATATGAAACTGTAGTTGGCGCTGATGGTACTGCTGTAATTGAAAATGTATGGTTTGAAACTTATACTTTGGAAATTACATTAAGTGCTCATGATACTTATGTAGAAAATAATATCACTTTTGATGATGATATGACAATCCAAGCTGAATTAGCTGAAACATTAAGTCCTGTTGCAGGTTTAGATGCAGAAGTAGATGGTACTACTGTAACTCTTACTTGGGCAGATCCATCAGCTGGTGGAGATGACTTATCAGAAGATTTCGAAGCCGGAATTCCTGCTGATTGGACTATCCTTGATGAAGACGGTGATACTTATTCTTGGGAACTTATTGGTGATGGTGTTGAAGCTCATGAAGGTGCTGGTGCTGTTTGGAGTGCTTCATATATCAATAATATTGGTGCTCTTACACCAGATAATTATTTGATTACACCTCAAATCGCTCTTGGTGCTACTTCAGAACTTAGCTTCTGGGTTAGAGCGCAAGATGATTCTTGGCCAGCTGAGCATTATTATGTGAAAGTTTCTACAAGCGGAACTAATGCTGCAGATTTCACAAACGTTGTTCATGAAGAAACTTTGGCTGCAGGTGATTGGCATCAAGTTACTGTAGATTTATCCGGTTTTGCAGGTCAACAAGCCTACATCGCCTGGGAACACTGCGAAGTAACAGATATGTACTATATGAAAATTGATGATGTGGCTATTTCTAATGCTACTAGAGTTAACCGCGCAATCGAATCTTATATCGTAAAACGTGATGGTGAAGTAATCGCTTCTGATCTTACTGAAACCACTTATGTTGATGAAGAGGTAGCTGAAGGTGAGCATACTTACTCAGTTGCTGCCGTTTATACAACAGGTACTTCAGAATATTCCGATATAGATATTGAAATCGTTATTGAGGGAGCTGATGATATTATTCCTTTAGTTACTGAACTTAAAGGTAATTATCCAAACCCATTTAATCCAACAACAACAATTAATTATGATTTGGCAAAATCCGGCGATGTAAACATTGAAGTTTATAATGTTAAAGGACAGCTTGTTAAAACATTAGTAAATGGTTACCAAGAAGCAGCTGCTCATACAGTAGTTTGGAATGGTAAAGACAATAGTGAAAGATCTGTAGCTTCAGGTGTTTATTTCTACAAAATGCAAACATCCGATTACAAATCAATCAATAAAATGATCTTAATGAAATAGTTTTCTATTAAGAGATTTATTTGGCGCTCCTTAGGGAGCGCTTTTTTTTTGTTAAATAAAAAAAAGAGAACTTGTTTATTAAATCTTTCCTAAAACAATGAATTAATATTTTATACTCATTTTGCTATAATTAATTATTTGAATAATATACTAATAACTATTGCTGAAAATTAATTTTGTATTTAACAAATTTGGAGATAGATACATATATTTACTTTGTATAACACTATGTGAATAAAAAAAATAAAATGATTAATCTATAAAAATATGTGAAATAAATTGACATTGAGGTTGTTGGTTATTTAAATTGCCAGCAATAATGGAAAGTAAATGAATAATGTATAATGTTAATGTTAATGTCGAAATATATAAAGTGATTAGAAAATTTCAAAATCAGGTTATTTATTTTATTTTAGAAAAAAAACAATTAGGAAAAACAATTTAAGGAGAAATTATGAAAAAAGTTTTAATCCTATTTTTAGCTACTATTTTTAGTCTGTCACTCTTCGCTCTAGATTTTTCAATTAATCTTATCGATAGTTATGGTGACGGTTGGAATGGTGGAATGGTTGATGTAACTGTTGCCGGTACTTTAGTACTCGATGATATTACAGTTGAAACCGGCACAGACGCGTCTTATACTTTTGCGGTAAATGATGGTGATGAAGTTATAGTTGCTTATACACCAGGTCAATGGTCAGAAGAGAATTCATATACAATTGCAAATGAAGAAGGTGTAGTAATTTATACTTCTACAGCTCCACCGGCTGCAGTATATAGTTTCATTGTTGGTGCTTTCGAAGCTCCAAATGTGTTCTTCAGTGAATATATTGAAGGCTCATCAAATAATAAAGCAATAGAAATTTATAATGGAACTGATGACGTTATTGATCTTGTTAATTACAGAATAAACCAATCAAATAATGGCAATGACTGGGAATATATACATACATTCCCTGAAGGTGCAATTTTAGAGCCAGGTGATGTTTGGGTAATTGCTGCTGATCAATTGGATCCTGAACTTTTCCCATTGGGATTATGCGATGAAGTTCTTTCATATCCAAGTGTTGTTCATTTTAATGGAAATGATGCAAGAGGATTGGAAGTTTTTGCAAATGGTGAATGGAATCTTATTGATGTGATCGGTATTCCTACTAGTGATGCTAATTGGGATGTTGCAGGCGTTACTGAAGGAACTAAAAATCATACTATCGTAAGAAAAGATGCTATTATTTCCGGTAATACTGATTGGACTGCAAGTGCAGGAACTAATGCTGATGATTCTGAATGGATAGTATATGATCAGAATACTTTTGATTATCTTGGATGGCATCTTGAAGAACCTGCATATGTAGCTGGAACAGTAACAATAGATGCTTTAGGAGATGTAACAGGAACAATTATAACTATTGGTGAAGTAGTAACATCTCCTGCTGAAGATGGTACATATATAGCTCAGGTTGAGCCGGGAACTTATACTGTGGAAGCATATTTATCCGGTTATGAAATGGCTTCTCAAGCAGATGTTGTATGTACAGCAGGTGAACTTGCTATAGTTGATTTCGCACTTAATGTCATTCCTGAAGATTTATGGCCTCCTGTAAATTTAACAGCTGAGATAGCTGGAAATAATGTGGAAGTTGCTTGGACTGCTCCTACTCAATATGGCTGGAACGGATATTATGATGGTCCCGCTTCATTAACTTGGGCTGGTCCTGAAAGATCTGTTTATTTTGATGTAACTGATTTTGGATTCTCTTATCCAATGGAGCTTAGTGCAATTTCTCATGCATTCTATGAACATAGTGCTTATCCATGGGGTGATGATACAACCTTTATGTTTAAAATTTATGGTGCAGATGGTACAACAGTACTTTATGAATCTGATGTAATGACTGCTTTAACACAATGGGATGATACATTGCTTGAATTGGATACTCCAATTACAGTTACTGAAAATTTCTATGTTTCAGTTGTTCCAACCGGTGAAAGTGGTTTCCCATCAAGTTTATTTGATAGTGATGTTGAAAATCTTCATGGTTATGTTGGTTCTCCCGGCGCATGGGGTGATGCTTATGCTGACTTTGCTACAATGGTTTATATTGTAGGAGAAGATGGTCCTGAAGTTCTTTCTTATAGAAAAGATGTTAAGAATACTAATAAGATTTCATCAAATTTACTTAGAGCTACAAAAAGAATTAACTCTGTAAAAATTGATGAACGTGCTCCAATTACTGAAAATAGAGATCTATTAAGCTTTAATGTTTTCAGGGATGATGTTCAAATTAATACTACTCCAGTTTATGATGTGTCTTTTACAGATATTGATGTTCCTGCAGGAACTCATTCTTATTATGCTACTGCTGTATGGAATTCAGGTGAATCCGGACCATCAAATGTAGCTACTGTAGATCTTAGTTTTGGAAATCTTGCAGGTAATGTTTCTGATGGAAGCGGAGTGGAAGGTGCTGTTATTACAGCCGGCGGATATTCTGCTACAACAGATGAAAATGGTGATTTCCTCATTGAAAATATGCTTGCTGGAAGTTATGATGTTTCATGTTCAGCTGTTGGATATGATAATCCTGAAACTCAGACTGTTGAGATTTTAGCCGGAGAAACAACTACTGTTAACTTCGTTTTAGAATCATCTGAAGGAACTATTGCTTTCTTTGATGATTTTGAATCCGGAGCAGATAACTGGACATTTGATGAAGGAAGTACTTGGGGTATTACTGAAGAAGGTGCTCACTCTCCAACTCATAGTATGACAGAAAGTCCAAATGCAAACTATGCTGCTAATCAGAATATTTCTGCCACACTCGCAACACCTTGGGATTTGTCAGGTGTATTTGGAGCTGAGTTATCATTCTGGTATAAATCTGATATTGAAACAGGTTTTGACTTTATGTCTTTAGAAGTTTCTATAGATGGCGAAAACTGGGAACAATTAGCTATGTATGATGAAGAAGACGGTGATTGGCAAGAAGAAACAATCCCAATGGGTGGATTTGTTGGTGCTGGCTATGAATCCGTTTCTATTAGATTCAGATTTAATAGTGATGGCGGTTATGAAACAGTTGGTATGTTGATTGATGATATCACATTAACTACTTATGAAACTGACTTGTTTGAACCATTTATCTCTCATGCTGGTCCTGCTTTCTATGAAGGAACTCAAGAAGATTATGAATTTACTGCAACAATAATTGATATTTCTGGTATTGCAGAAGCAAATGTAGTCTATACTGTTGATGGTGGAGAAGAAATTAGTGCTCCATATACAAGTGTTGATGGTAATGAATATACATTTGTTATCCCAGCTCAAGATGCAGGTGCTGAAGTAGATTATTCAATTCAAGCAATTGATGCTGCAGCAACAGCCAATACTGCACTTAAAGGTGTTTACTCTTATATTGCCGGAACACACTTTATCTATGATAATGGTGTTGTAGATTTCTACACAGTAATCAATGAAGGTGCTGGAGTAGCAGAAAAAATAATCAATCCTCCTGGAAATCAATTAAACTTAGCTTATGCTTTGATTAGAAATTATACAGACCAATCCGGACAAGATAATGATGATTTTGAATTCCACGTTTGGGCAGATAATAATGGTCTTCCCGGTGAAGATATTATTACACCATTTGTAGTTTCTCCGGAAGCAACTTATGATAATACTTCAGCAATGACTAGAATCGATCTTAGACCTTTTGCTGATGAATTGAACAATATTCAAGGAAACTTCTATATTGGATTCTTAGTTAATCAAGAAGGTGAATTTGGAAAAGTTCATTGTACTCTTACAGATCCCGGTAACTATGCTAATTCATATGCATGGAATGGTGCTGAATGGGCAATGTTAGACGGAAAAGATTTACACTTCCGTGCTGTTGCTGAATTAATTGAAGTTTCTACAGGAATGGTTGAAGGTGTTGTGACTAACGTAAATGGAGAATCCATAGAAGGTGCTTTAGTATCTGTTGGTACAGCTCAAGCTACAACTGATGCCAGTGGATATTATACTTTAGTGGCTGATCCCGGTATTCAAGATGTAGTTGTTCATGCAGATTCTTACATTGATTATACAGGATCAATTGAAGTTATACCTAATGATACTGTTGAACTGAATGTGGAACTTGATATTATCTTATGGGCTCCTGTAAATCTTACTTATGAATATATTGATCCAAACGTTATCTTACATTGGGAAGAACCGGTAGGTCCTGCAGCAACTGAATTCCGTTATGATGATGGTACTGCAACTGCTCAATTAGGTTTTGGTGATAATGAAGCTGCCGTATTAGGTGGAGCTCATTTCTATAATGCTGTAATTCAAGAAGTTACTTGGATGCTTACATCTAATGCTCCTCATGCTGAAGCAAAAATATTAATTTTTGGTTTGGATGATGCAGGTGTTCCTGATGATAGCCAATTATTACACGAATCAGAATTACTTCCAAATATTGATGATCAATGGAATACTTATACACTTGAAACTCCTGTTGAAGCTCCAAATGGTTTCTTCGTAGGTGTTTGTACTCCTGGTATATTTACAGCTATCGGTACAGATGATGGTGTTGGTGCTCCTTATGAATTCCAAGAAGGAACACAATGGGGTATCGCAGATTATACTGCCGGAACAAATGAATGGTTAGACGTTGGCCCTGCAGGGTTCCCATTTAACTTCACAGTTAGAGCTATTGGACAAAATAATGGTGAAATTAATTACGAAAGAACAGCATCTACAAATGTTATTAATTCCAGTAAGCTAAAATACTCTGAACTTTCTACCGGTATTGAGTTAGGATTACCTGTTTATAACAACTATGAAATTGGTTCTTATACACAAACTAGAAATACACGTTCTTTAGCAGGATATAATATCTATCGTAATGATATTCAACTTAATGACGCACCTCATAGCTCATTGATTTATGTTGATACAGAACCAATTGAAGATTGCACATATTATATTACTGCTGTATATGAAGATCCGGATGGTGAATCTGAACCTTCAAACTCTGTAACAATTAATGAGATTTCTGCAGATGATGATTTGGTTTTAGCTACTGAATTACAAGGTAACTATCCAAATCCATTTAATCCAACTACTACTATTAATTTCTCTCTCTTGAACCCAGGTAAAGTAAACTTAAAAATTTATAATGCTAAAGGTCAGGTAGTTAGAACTCTGTTAGATGAAGAAATGGAATCTGCTAATTATCAAATAACATGGAACGGAACAGATGATAATAATAAAAAAGTATCATCAGGAATTTATTTCTATAGAATGAGCACTAAGGGCTATAGCTCTACTAAAAAAATGATGCTTCTGAAATAGAAATAATCCGTTAATTATAAATGGCCTCGATCTCATCGAGGTCATTTTTTTTTGAAGAAAAAATCCTTTTTTTAAGAAAATTTTCTAGTAACATTTAGGATAAAATAGTTTACACTCATATGTTCGATATTATTAACCTATATTGTAAATAGTTAGGCTATATCAAGATGT
>JAMOPB010000335.1 GCA_027064945.1 Candidatus Cloacimonadota bacterium | reverse complement strand
TAGTTTTTAGAAGATAAGGAATTTGAAAAACAATAAAAACTACAAAATGAACAACTCAATTTGAATAAACCCCGGTATCATCATAATCATCGCTATTCCATTTATGATTGAGGGAATTATTTTTATTTAATTTTGTTATTCACAGATAGTTTATAAAAATACAATTCCGAAGATACTTTATTATTATAATTACTACCATTTCAGACAAAAACATTGCTGAGATATCATCAACTTCTCTAAAACATAGAAAATCTAATTCTTTAATAGAAAATATAAATAGAAAGATTTTAGACAATTAAATCTTTAACCGTGTCATCTTGTTTAAGACAACAAAATAAGTTAAAATATCCTACTTTTTTGTTTTAACAGGATTAAAAGGCAGTTATCCTGAAAAGTCTTTAATCAATTTTCTTAATCTGTAAATCTCTAAATTTTACTCTAAATAAATCTAAATTATCTGTCTCAACACCTAAATCAAAAAGAGAAACTTTGCTAATATTACGATTAACATTATTGAAGATAAGTGTTGCAGGTGTTTTTATATTTTGAATTATATCATTTCTTACAGTTCCAGTCTTCGAATTGTTGGCAAGACTTAATCTATTTGGTTGATATTCATTACCAAAGTTATCAAACATTCGGGTATAATATTTTGTATAGTAATGAAGTAAACTAAGAGAACGATCATCTTTCGTACTGGTAATTGTCATATTAATAGTAAGAGTGCTTTCAAACATTTCAACAGAAAGAATTTCAAAAATTATCCCAAATCTATTCAAAATAAGTGAATTATTTTCACTATTTCTTGTATTTTCTTCACTTATTTCTTGAGAAGGAGAAGCAACAATTGAAGATGGCTGAGATTTGCTCAGTGAATAGTTGAAAGAAGAATTTTGATTACCGACAACAATTTCTTCATCAATGTTTTCATATCCGGATTTTTCTATTTCTAAACGATATTTACCGGGCAAAATACTTATGTTTCTGGTTGTAAATACTTGATTATTCAATATAATTCTATCAGGATTTGGTGAAACATTTAATATCAGTTTTACCTCTTTAATTGTATCTAATCGCAGATAATATACACTCCCACTATTTAGTCCTGAAGCGGGAACTTTAAGTGTAAATTGTTCGAATCCATCTGCCTTACAGGTTATCTTTTGTTCAGTTGAACTGACATAAAAATAAAAAGACCCATTACCCAATTTTTCTTTTTTGAAGGTTTTTTGCTTCAGTGAAATATCTTCAATCATATCTGTTTCTACTTTGATTACACTACAATAATTTTGATTATCATCAACAACCGGTTCCATTTGTGCTTTAAAATCACGTGGAACTTCTTTAAAACTTACCAAATTGAATTTTGCCGCAAAAATCGATGAAAACATGACAAGAAACATTAGTATAAAATTGCGCTTCATAAATCCTCCTAATATTAGTTTTTCAGTTAATGTGCCTTTCTTTGAGAAATTTATATTTCTATATTTATGTCAATTAAAAAAAGGTTATAATTAATCTTTCCGTTTTTTTGTAAAACAACTATCTTTAGATTGTAAGAAATGTTCAAATTTCTTTATAAGTGAAATTCAAAAAAATCAAGTTCAACTAATGTGTAAATTCCCTTATCAAGAGTTTATGCTATTTTTACTTTTCTGTTTATTTATTATCACAAATTCAAAACAATCATCCGTCATAAGATATTTTTCCCGGCAAAACATTTTCCTTAAAATTTCAAAATGATGTAAGTGAAAAGTAAAAAATCTTGACATTGAGTATTTGATA
>JAMOPB010000334.1 GCA_027064945.1 Candidatus Cloacimonadota bacterium | reverse complement strand
ATATTTGGAAAATGCTTTTGTGAATGATTTTAATGATATAATCCACTCAGGAGAAACAATTTACATAGATTTTGAATTATCTTTAATCGAGGATACGATAAACAAGAAGAAAATTAAATTTTATCACAGCGTAAAATATAATGCTATGGAAAAATCATATGAACTTTATCTTGATGAAACAAAAGAAAGTTTAGTCTTTTATCAATATGAATCTTTGATTAATCAACTTTCAAGAGTAGAATATAATTTTGATGAATATGATTTAAATTTAAAGAAAATTTCATTATCAGCCTCTATACGGAATTTAGAATTACCAAGTCTTAAGAAAAATTACGATATGATGATGTTATGGAATTTTAAAAAACCTGTCCTTAAAATCAGGATAGAGGATTATACAAATGAAAATTAGTTTCCGATTTACAATTATTATGCTCTTTGTGGGGTTATTTGGAATAAGCAGCATCTTGCTGAATAATTATTTCAAAAAACAGCAAGAAACCGTTGCGGATGCTTTTGATAATATCCAATTTCATGAATCTTTAGCCGAACTTAGATTCCAAACCGAAAATGATAGTATAAAAGCTCATGAATTAATCGATAGATACGGTCAATCTTTAGCCGGAATAAAAATGAATATGAATGAAACTCAGATTTATTCCTCACTTTTATTGCTTTTGATCCTTACTTTTACCATAATTATTTTCACAGGATTATTCAATCTTATTCTTAGCCCGTTTGACAAATTGATAAATGCAACAAATGAGATTAGGAACGGAAAATTTGATATTAATCTCCCGGAAAAAGGATTCAAAGAGATAAAACAATTGAACCAAGCTTTTAACAAAATGTCCGATGAACTAGACTCAACTCAGAAAAAATTAATCGAATCGGAAAAATTGGTTATTTGGAAAGAAATTGCCAGAATGTTAGCGCATGAAATAAAAAACCCACTCACGCCGATAAATCTCTCTATTCAAAGAATGGAAGAACGATATATTTCCAATCCTGAATCATTACTCGATATTTTCCCTGAGGCTAGTGAAACAATCCAACAAGAGATTAGGAATCTGCAAAATCTTGCGAGATCTTTTTCTGATTTTGCCAGAATCAATGAACCAAACCAAGCTAACATCAATATTTATAAAGAAATATCTTCAATAACTTATTCTTATCAACATCGATATGATATTTCAATAAATTGCGATAAGAATTTAGAAGTTTGCTTTGATTCAACGCATTTTTATCAAATAATTACAAATCTGTTACAGAATAGTATCGATGCTTGTGCCTCTGATTGCAAAATAGAGATTAATGTAAAAGAATTTGAAGATTATATCAAGATTTCAATAAAGGATAATGGCAGTGGCATAGATTCAGAGAATTTAAAGAAAATTTTCCAGCCATATTTTTCCGGTAAGAAGAAAGGAACAGGACTTGGATTAGCTGTTGTAAAAAGATTGATAGACATTAATCACGCTAAAATAAAAGTAGAAAGCAAGATTGGTGAAGGCACGGAATTTGATGTTATTTGTAAAAAATATTGTAAATAAGTTTATCTATTAATTGGAGGCAAAATGCGCATATTAATCGTCGATGACGAGGTGAATATTTGTATGTCATTAACCAGAATATTGGAAGATGAAAATTACCAATGTGAATCTGCTTATGATGCAAAAACAGCATTAAATAAATTGGAAAGTTTCGAGCCGAGATTGGTGCTTCTGGATGTTCGGTTGGATGGAGCCAATGGTTTGGATGTATTAAAAACAATCAAAGAAAAATCACCTGATACTATTGTAATAATGATTTCAGGACATAGTGGCATTATTGAAGCGGTTAAAGCAATTAAATTGGGAGCATTTGATTTTTTAGAAAAACCTTTAGGAATTCATAAAATTAAAATTACAATCAAAAATGCTATCAAGATGCATAATATCTCGTCAGATTATCAACGGTTGAAAACAGATTTTGATTCAAGATATCAGATGATTGGAAACAGCAAACCGATTCAAGATTTACGTAAAATGATTTCGAGGATTGCTCCAACCGATTCTAAAGTTCTTATTCGAGGTGAAAGTGGAACCGGCAAAGAACTAATCGCTTATGCGATTCATAATCAAAGCAAACGAGCCAATAATGCTTTTATAAAATTTAATTCTGCAGCTATTCCTACCGAACTTGTGGAAAGTGAATTATTCGGACACGAAAAAGGTGCTTTCACAGGTGCAATTAAAACAAAATCCGGTAAAATGGAATTGGCAGATGAAGGAACTCTTTTTTTAGATGAAATTGGAGATATGAGTTTAGACACGCAAGCAAAAGTTTTACGCGTAATTCAGGAAGGTCAATTTGAACGAGTTGGAGGAACTAAAACCAAGCAGATTAATACAAGAATAATTGCAGCAACCCACAAAGATCTTGAAAAAATGGTCGCAGAAGGAAGCTTTCGCGAAGACTTGTATTACCGTTTAAATGTAATAGAAATTATCTCTCCCCCGCTTCGAGAACGAGCTTCTGATATTCCGCTTCTTATCGAACATTTTATTACTCAATTTAACAATGAAATGAATTTTGGAGAAAAGAAAATTGAAGCAAAGGCGATAAAACAATTACAAAATTATAAATTTTCAGGGAATATCAGGGAATTAAGAAATTTAGTGGAAAGAGCTTATATTCTTTCTGATGGCGATTTGATTACATTAGAAGATCTTAAACCAAATAAATCAGCTGCCGAAACAGATAATTTCTGGTATGAAACAAATGATTTTAAAGAAAAGAAAAAACAGTTTGAGAAAAGATATCTGCAGACTCAAATGAATTTACATGACAACAGTGTTTCCAATACTGCAAAAGCATTGAATATTCAAGTCAGCAATCTTTCTCGTAAATTAAAAGAATTAAAAATAAATAGATAGGAGCTATATTATGAAAGGAAAATGGTTTGCTTTTGGTTGTCTTACATCTGTAATAATTGTAATTTTGATGTTTGTTTCAGCCTTTTTTTCAATTAACAGTTTAAGTAAGATTAGTCACGAACCAAATCGTGCAAAACTAAGCGATAATTCAACATTACACTTTAAATTAGTTGGGGATATTGTTGAATATAATGAATTTAAGGACGATATATTTTCTAGTCCATTTATGCCAAAAACTAATGCAGCCTATGATATTATCGATAAAATCAAAATGGCAAAATATGACCCCAAAATTAAATCAATATTAATTGAGCCTCGCTGGATTTCTACAGGATATGCTACTTTGCATGAAATCGGATTAGCTATTAATGACTTTAAACAAAGCGGAAAGCCTGTTTATGCCTATCTTGAAATGAATGCCGATAAAGATTATTTATTAGCTTCTTATGCTGATGAAATTTATCTTAATCCATCTGCTTCAGCAGGAATTATGCTTAGCGGAGTTGGTGGTACCAGATTATTTTATAAAGATTTCTTTGAGAAATTAGGAATTGAAATGACTGTGCTTCATGCCGGACAATACAAAGGCGCAGGAGAAAATTATTACAGAAACGGATACTCCGAACCTGTAAAAGAGAATTTGAGTCTATTATATAATGAACTTTTTGATAAAATTCTTCTTACGATTTCGGAAAATAGAAATATTCCTTATGATGATGTAAAATATATTTTTGAAGAACGTGACGATATCTTTATCAAAAAAAATAAAGCTATTGAATATAAGCTTGTAGATGGTTTGGAATTTAAAGAAAATCTGATAAATAGAATTGTTCAGAGCAAAGATCAACTTGTCAGTGCCAGTAAATACAAAGTTAAGAAAAAATTTAAAGAAAACCAGCCTAAGATTGCCACATTATATTTGCAAGGTCAGATATCACCACAAACAACTGAATATCAAGCAAATGTACTTTCTGCTCAAAAAGTTTCAGAAGCAATTAATGATATTATGAAAGATGACAACATAAAAGGTGTTGTAGTTAGAATAAATTCACCCGGTGGAAGTGCATTGGAAAGCGAAATAATTCATTCCAAACTGAAAAAACTACGTGATAAAATGCCTGTAGTTATTTCTATGAGCAATGTAGCTGCTTCAGGTGGATATTACATTTCCACACCTTCCGATTATGTGTATGCTGATCCATTTACAATTACAGGTTCAATAGGTGTTGTTGCAATGTTTCCAAATCTTTCTGATCTGAAAGATAAAGTCGGTTTATCTACCGATTCCATCTCGAAAGGAAAATACGCAAATGCTTTGAATATCTACCAAAAACCTGATAAGGCTTTTCTGGAGTCTTTTAAAAATGGGATAAATGAGACTTATATAGAATTTAAAACTCGTGTATCCGAAGGAAGAAAAATAAGTTTGGAAGATGTAGAGAAAGTTGCTCAGGGTCAAGTATGGTTTAGCACTTCGGCATTGAAAAACAATTTAGTAGATGAACTGGGAACAATTGAATCTTCCCAAGAAAAAGTTGCTTCATTGGCTAATTTAGATGAATATGTTACAGAATCATATCCAAAGCAAGTGAGTTTCTTTGAAGAATTAGTAATGGAAAAATTGCAAGTTGCTGCTAAAAATAATCTTACACCTGATTTAGTAAAAAACTTGGAATTACAAAAGCAGTTTGATACGATCTTAAGAATAAAAAATGATCCAATTCAAATGCTATTACCATATTTTGAAATTGCTCGATAATATGCAAGATAGGTTCCAAAAAAATCTTGACTGAAAAAGTCACATATTTTTTTTGCATTTAACGAACATTTTTGAAAGGAGAAATCATGAAATTGAGTAAAAACATAATATTAGCTGGATTGGTTGTTCTTATTTTTGCAACATCATTATCTGCTGCATCACAAGAATTATCAGTACAGGGTGCTAAAAATCTTCGTTCCGGAAACATGCATCTTTCAGGAAAAAGATTTGATAAAGCTCTTGCTTTCTATGAAGAAGTATTAGATGAAAATCCAAATAATATCGAAGCTTTACAAAACATCGCTGCTATCTATTACGATGATAAAATGAAATATGATGTAGCATATGACTATTATACAAAAGCAATCGCAGAGATTAAAGCTTTATTAGAAGAATACGAAGCATTAAAAGAATCTGACCCAAAAGCTGCGAAAAAATTCTACAAGAAAAACATTAAGAAACACAAATATGATAAAGGCTTGGAAAATGTAGAAAAACTTCAACGTTCTTGTTGGATAAAGCTTTTTAATAAAGGGCAAGAATATTTTAAGCAAGAAGCGTATGATAAAGCATTAGCTAATTATGAAAATTTACTTGTGATGGCTCCTGATAGCATAAAAACACATAAAATGATCGCAATGATCTACACTAAACAAGGAAATACAGATAAAGCTATTGAAACTTATAAAAAAATAGCTGAAATGGATCCTCAAGATATGGCTCCTATTCAACAAGTAGCAGCTTTATTATTCGGTGCTGAAAAATATACCGAAGCAGCTGAATGGTATGTGAAAGCTACAGAATTGGAACCGGAAAACAGTGATTATTATTACAATGTTGCCGTTTGTTACAATAAAGCAGAAAACAATGAAAAAGCTTTTGAATATTATACAAAAACTGTAGAGGTTGATCCTGAGCATTTAGATGCGATATTAAATGCAAGTAATACTGCCGCATCTCTTAAAGATAGCGAAAATCAAATTAAATATTTGAAAAAATATATTGAGATAGATAATGAGAATTTAGATTTTATCAAATATTTGGTGTCATTATTAATTGCTAACAAGAAATATGAAGATGCTGCTGAATATTCAGCAAAATGGCTTGAACTTGAACCTGGATCTACGGAAGCCAAACAAATTAAAGCTTTCGCTGAACAGCAAATTAAATAGAAATAATCAAATGCAAAAGTGGTGGAATTGGTAGACACGCTAGACTTAGGATCTAGTGGGAGCAATCCTGTGGGGGTTCGAGTCCCCCCTTTTGTACCATCTATAAAAAGGGAACGCGTAATGCGTTCCACTTTTTTTAGGTTTATAGAACAAAAAAAATATATCTTTGTTATAAGGAGTAACCGTGAAACACGAACTTAAAACAATCAGCCCAACAGTTAAAGAATTAGTTATTACAGTTGATGCTAATGAAGCTTTAGCTGATTATCAAAAAACTTTAAAGAAATTTAAACAATATGTTCAAATCCCAGGCTTTCGTAAAGGCAAAGCCCCAATTTCCAAAGTAGAAAAAATGTATGGCGAATACGCAAAAGAGCAGTACTTTGATGAGTCACTTGAAGATTATTACAAACAAGCATTAACTGAGATCGAAGAATCTCCTATTAATGCAGGTGAACCGGTTGATGTTAAATGGGAAAAAGGATCTGATTTAGTTGCTACATTCCGCTTTGAAGTAATGCCAACAATCGAAGTAAAAAAATATAAAGAACTTGAAATTCCATTTGAGCCGGCTGAATTCAAACCTGAAATGGTTGAAGATACTTTAGCTGATTTCCAAAAAAATATGGCTACTGAAAAATCTGTTGAAGGCGAAATTGCAGAAGGTAATACTGTTAAAGCAAGAATCGGATTTATTGGTGAAGATGGTGAAATCACAAAATCTATTGAACGTGAATTTGTTGTAGGCAACAATCCATATTGCAAATCTTTTAATGAAAAGGTAATTGGAAGCAAAGTCGGCGATGAATTTAATAGCATTCTTTTTGAAGAAACTGCTACAACTGAAGATGAAGAACTTGGCGGAAAGCTTCGAGGTAAAGAATTTAAAATTACTATCTTAGAGGCAAATGAAACCGAATTACCTGAAATTGATGAAGATTTTGCTAAAGATCTTGAATACGATTCTCTTGAAGATTTACGCAATACAATAGAAGATGAAATCAAAAAGAAAATCGAACAGGAAAACAAAGATAATCTTCGTGCAGCTATTATTAGCACACTTGTAAAAGAAAATCCTCTCGAAATGCCCAAAAGCTTTGTGACAAAATATGCTGAAGATATGGCTAAACCTTATGCAGAGGCATACAATATTGAGATTGAAAAATTATTACCAATGTATGAGCAGATGGCTGATTTCAATATGAAAACTCATTACATTTTAGAAGAAATAAAGAAATTAGAGAATATCAAATTTACTGAAGAAGATAAAGAAAAATTAATCGAAGCTGAAGCTAAAGCTGCTGATATGGATATTGAAAAATATAAAGAGCTTAATGCTGCTAAAATCGATTCTAATGATTATCTCTATATTGCTGAAGAAGAAAAAGTTTTAGATATTATCAAAGAAAGTTCAAAATTTGTACCTGTTCCAAAAGAAGAAAAAGCTGAATAATTTTAAACAGGTATTATTAGAACAAATACAGGAGGTATTATGCCATTGATTCCTATGGTTGTAGAGCAAAGCGGTAAAGCAGAACGAGCATACGACATTTATTCAAGATTATTAAAAGACAGAATCGTATTTTTAGGAACTGCTATTGATAGTAATGTAGCAAATTTGATAATTGCTCAACTCTTGCATTTGGAAGCCGAAGATCCCAATAAAGATATTTATATGTACATAAATAGTCCTGGCGGTACTGTTTCAGACGGTCTTGCAATTTATGATACAATGCAATATATACGCCCTGATGTGAATACCATTTGCTTAGGTCAAGCAGCAAGTATGGGAGCTTTCCTGTTAGCTGCCGGTGAGAAAGGAAAACGTTTCGCTTTACCTAATAGTAGAATTATGATTCATCAACCTTTGGGTGGTGCTCAAGGTCAAGCTTCTGATATTGAAATTGCGACTAAAGAGATTCTTTATATCAAAAATAAACTGAATGATTTACTTCACAAACATACAAAGCAGAGCATTAAAAGAATTGAGAAAGATACTGATCGTAATTTCTTCATGAGTGCTGAAGATGCTGCTGAATATGGCTTGATTGACGAAGTAATTGAATCTAGAAAGTAAGGAGAATTTTGTGGTACAAAAGCATGAAAGTAAATGCTCTTTTTGTGGCAGAGCAGAATCGGAAGTAGATGTTCTGATAAAAGGTATTAGTGGAAATATTTGTGATGAATGTATCTCTATGTGTTCAATCATTATCGAATCAGACCATAATGAACATGTATTAGATGATTTCACTCTTCCTACTCCTAGAGAATTACATCAGTTCTTAAATCAATATGTAATCGGCCAAGATACAGCAAAAAGGGTTATCAGCGTAGCTGTTTATAATCATTATAAAAGAATCTTTAAGCAAGATAAGAATGATGATGTTGATATTGAAAAAAGTAATATCTTGTTGATGGGTCCGACAGGATCAGGAAAAACCCTTATCGCACAAACACTTGCAAAAGTGTTAAAAGTTCCATTCGCTATTGCTGATGCTACAACATTAACTGAAGCAGGATATGTTGGTGAAGACGTGGAAAATATTTTAGTAAAGCTTTTGCGTAATGCAGATTATGATGTTGAACGAGCTGAAAAAGGTATAATCTATATTGATGAATTAGATAAAATTGCCAGAAAATCCGAAACTCCATCTATCACAAGAGATGTTTCAGGAGAAGGTGTTCAACAAGCACTTCTAAAAATATTAGAAGGTGCTAAAGTAAACGTTCCCCCAAAAGGTGGTCGTAAACATCCGCAGCAAGAATTTATTGAAATTGATACAAAAAATATTTTATTCATTGCCGGTGGCGCTTTCTTTGGATTAGAAAAAATTGTTCAAAGCAGAATTAAAAAGAAAACTGTTGGTTTTGATGTAAAATTATCTAACGAAAATACTGTTGAACGCGATAAATTATTGCAAAAAACTAGTCCGGATGATCTTATGAAATTTGGAATAATTCCTGAATTAATCGGACGTATTCCGGTTCATTGTGCATTGCAAGAACTTGATAAGGATGCTTTGATAGAAATTCTAACTAAACCTAAAAATGCAATTTGCAAACAATATCAAAAATTATTTGAAATTGAAGATGTTAAATTAAATTTTGATAAAGATGCTTTGCATCAAATCGCTGAGATTGCTATTAAGCAAAAAATCGGAGCTCGAGGTTTACGTGCAATAATGGAAAAATTCATGATCGATATTATGTACGATATTCCTGACCAAGACGAAATCGAATCTTGCACTATTTCAAAAGATGTTGTTTTAGGAGAAGGAAAACCTAAATTCGGTTTAAAAGAAGATAAAAAAGATAAATCTGCATAAGATTTAATAAATTTAAAAGGTGAAGTCATTACCCCAATAGTGACTTCACCTTTTTTCCTCTCTAGTTATTATAAAACCCATATATTTTTTTTAAAAATTCTTTTCCTAAACAATTGCATTCTTTGTGCCAAAATAATTATTTTTTTAAAATTTCTTTGTAAATGATATTATTTCATTGATTATCTATGTTTACAATTTATTTCATATTCTATCATCTGTTATTTGAATTCTAAATAAATTTCTTCTTTATTTTAATTGAGTCAGATTGACACAATTATAATTGCAAAACTGTCAAAAAAAAACTCAATTTAACTCATATATTAAATCTACTTAAATTATTTCAAAAATTGAATGAAACAAGTTAGCCCTCAACTTA
>JAMOPB010000333.1 GCA_027064945.1 Candidatus Cloacimonadota bacterium | reverse complement strand
AAATTCAATAAAGTTGAATAAATTTAATGATAAATGAGGATTTATGAAAGATAAAAAACGCCCGGATTGGGTTCCTGAAAATGCAGGAAAGGAATTCACCACTTCAGTTATGAGTGGATTGGAAGAGCAGGTTTCAAATGTTGCAGGTAAAAAATACACCCCAAAAGTATTACAGCGAAAACAATTAACTGTAGATGATTATGTGCAAGGAATTTTAAATAGAGATCGAACTATTATAGCCAGAGCAATCACTTTAATCGAAAGTAATTCCATCAAGCACTTGCAAATGGCTCAGGAAGTATTAAAAAAAATTTTACCATACACGGGAAACTCCATACGTGTGGGAATAACAGGAGTTCCGGGAGCAGGAAAAAGTACATTCATCGAAGCTCTGGGATGCAAGTTAATTAAGGAAAATCATAAACTTGCCGTGTTGGCGATTGATCCATCTTCCAGTGTTACGAAAGGCAGTATTTTGGGAGATAAAACAAGAATGGAAAAGCTTTCTCGTAGTAAGGAATGTTTTATCCGTCCTAGCCCCTCAAGTGGAAATTTAGGTGGAGTTACTCGTAAAACGCGAGAAACAATCTTAATTTGTGAAGCAGCCGGATATGATGTGATTTTAGTCGAAACTGTCGGTGTTGGTCAGAATGAGATAACAGTTCGGTCTATGGTAGATTTCTTCCTACTATTGAAAATTGCCGGAGCCGGTGACGAACTGCAAGGTATAAAAAAAGGTGTTATTGAACTTGCAGATGCAATTCTAATCAATAAAGCAGATGGAGATAATTTGAATCGTGCAAAAGTGGCAAAGGAAGAATTTGCACGCGCATTGCACTATCTAAAAAGTCCTACATCGGGCTGGACTCCGGAAGTTCACACAGCATCAGCAATTTTGGGTGAAGGAGTAGATAACATTTGGGAAAGAATCTTGGAATTTATGAAGATTATTAAAGAATGCGGAACTTTTGAAAATCGCAGAAAAACACAGATGTTAGAATGGCTACACGCGATGATAAAGGAACGTCTTGAAACTCTTTTTTATCATAATCCTAAAATTCTGGCAACATTACCATCAATCGAGCAGGACGTATTAGAAGGAACATTACCACCGACCAAAGCAGCAATGAGATTATTAGAAATCTTTGAAAAAAATTTATAATAGGAAAATATGAAATCAATAATTTTAGCAGAAAAACCTAGTGTAGGACGAGATCTGTCTCGCGTACTAAATTGCAATAGACGTGGAAATGGATTTTATGAAGGGAAAGAATATATCGTAACTTGGGCTTTGGGTCATTTAGTTACTTTAGCAGAACCTAAAGATTATAATCCGAAATGGCAGCATTGGAATTTAGATTATCTTCCAATGTTACCGGAAAAAATGAAATTAAAGATCATTCGCAAAACATCTGCTCAAATGGGTGTGATAAAAAAATTGTGCAAGCGTGAAGATCTAAAAGAATTTATCATTGCAACTGATGCCGGACGTGAAGGTGAATTGGTTGCACGCTGGATTTTGATGAAATCAGGTTGGAAGAAGAAGCCGATAAAACGACTTTGGATCTCTTCTCAAACCGAAAAATCCATAAAAGAAGGAATGCAAAACTTGCAACCTGCAAAAATATATGAACCTCTTTTTAATGCAGCTGTATGTCGTGCAGAAGCTGATTGGATAATCGGATTAAACGTTACTCGAGCACTCACCTGCAAATTTGATGCGCAATTGAATGCCGGAAGAGTCCAAACTCCAACCTTAGCAATGATCATTGAACGTGAAAACGAAATT
>JAMOPB010000332.1 GCA_027064945.1 Candidatus Cloacimonadota bacterium | reverse complement strand
TCTTTCCAAATAATTTTCTTTATATTTGGGGTCTTTGTATTGATCATTAAGATACAACATATCAATTGTTGCTTCCCAATCTTGTGCCACAATCAGTTCCATAAATTTATGTGCAACAGATTCTTGGTCATTTTTATTATCTTCGTCTGCATAAGGATATTTAAGATGTAATCGCTTGTACAAATATCTAAGTGGAACTAAATCATTAGCTTTGAATTGGGAAAAGAAATTAAGCAACATTTCTCTCCCTGATTCCGATTCACTTAAAAAAAGAGGTGTTTCATTATTGAAAATTTCTTGAGGTAACATCACCCATTTGTCTATCTGTTTCATCAATAGATCTCGATATTCTGCATTAGAATCAGCATTTGTTTTCAAACTGAAGAAATTATCATCACTGCTTTTTAATGCATATCGACAATTTTTATTGCAATTCATATCTACACGCATCAAGTTACAATCATGCCAACAAATTTCTTTTCCTGTACGCAGACAAAATCTTGTTGCTCTGTGTTGCTTACAAATGTTACATTTATTACTTTTAAAGAATTTGATATTCAACTCCTTCTACTAATTATTTCTCGGTAAAACCGGAGGCATATTACGTTTAAATTCAGATTTTTTTATTAAATTCATTACAAGTTCTACTTCTTCTTTAGAATAAGAAGAATTTACAATCTCATCTATACTCTTCTTTTCATCTAATATTAGACGCAAATAATTATCCAAATTAGCATAAGTTATGCCTAATTCCTGCTCATCTGTTTGTCCATCCCATAAATCTGCTGTAGGTTTTTTCTCAATTACTGATTTTGGTAGATCCAAAGCTTTAGCAATTTCAAAAATTTCAGTTTTGTAAAGATGACCTATCGGCTCGAAGGCACATGCGCTATCTCCATATTGTGTACAATATCCTACAAAGAGTTCACTTCTATTTCCTGTACCTGCTACTAACGCTTTATATTTAGCTGATAAATCAAATAGAATACACATTCGTTCTCTGGCCATTCTATTGCCTCGACGTAAGCTATCTGCATCCTTAGCATAATTTTCAAAATAACTGTCCACCATTGGTGAAATATCAACAATTTCATATTCAATATTTAATTTTTCGGCAACTTCAATAGCATGATTCAAACTATCAGGATGACTTGATTTATATGGCATCATGACACCACGCACATTTTCTGAACCAATTGCATCAACGCATAGTGCTGCTGTTACGGCACTATCTATTCCGCCAGATAAGCCAATAATAACTTTTTTGAAACCTGCTTTATCCAATTGTTCTTTGATAAAGTTGCTACTTCTTACTATAGCTTTTTTATAATCTAATTTTTCCATTATTAAAATCCTTTAATAAATATTTAATCATCTAATTCACTTATAATTTAAGTGGTTAACTCAATTATTAGCAGTAGGTTTTATGGTCAAGAATATTATCACAAAAACATAACTGCTTGTAAAATAAGGATTATTCTTTAGATTAGTATAATTCTATCGAATTTTTTGGGTTTAATTATTCGTGTTTATTCGTGCAATCCGTGGATAGAAAAAATGTTTCATTTTCATCCTTTGATTTACACAGAAAGACGCTGATAATGGATAATGTATAATGGATGATGGATAATGTATAATGTGAGAAGTGAAAAGCGTAAATAATTTTGAATTCTGAATTCTTAATTTTGAATTGGAAACACAAACAACTAAATAAGTTACACTACAATTAAAAAAATATCATTATCTGCTTTTTTAACCAACTTCATGAAAACAGCGTTAAGAAATATCAAG
>JAMOPB010000331.1 GCA_027064945.1 Candidatus Cloacimonadota bacterium | reverse complement strand
CTGTTGAATTGGAAGTCCCGACCGAAACGGATATTACAGCTCTCGTTCCCGAAATAGAAATATCTGAAAATGCAACTATCTTTCCCGAAAGTGGAACACCGCAAGATTTTACTGACCCTGTAGAATATACTGTTATTGCCGAAAATGGTGATGAACAGGTGTGGACTGTAGCTATAATTCCAATTGTTTCATCCAATGATGATCTAACTCTATCCACCATAAAGCTTATCGGAAACTATCCGAATCCGTTTAATCCAACAACTACTATTACTTATTCTTTAACTACAGATAGTATCGAGAACCCGGAATTAGTAATTTATAATCTAAAAGGACAAAAGATTAAAACATTTTCTTTAGATTGTCACCCTGAGCCTGTCGAAGGGTCTGTAATCTGGAATGGAACCGATGATAACAATCAACAGGTTCCCTCTGGAGTTTATCTCTATAAACTTCAAGCGGGAAAGTTTTCCCAAACAAAGAAAATGATTTTAATGAAATAAAGAGGGAAAAATGAAAAAAACAATAATGATTATAAGCTTGTTGGCATTACTCACTGTAGTTAATGCACAATGGGAAGAAGTAGGAACTCCCGGATTTCAGCAGGGAGAACTCCGATTTACTCGTGGAGTAGTAGTTAATAGCAATGATGTTCCTTATGTTGCATATAATAGCTATGAAAACGAAACTGAGATAAATTTGTATGTAGAAAGTTTTGATGGAACTGATTGGAATATAGTAGGGAATGGAAACATTGCAGATTATAATTTCGCTTATAATTGTAATATCGTAATCGATTCAGAAGATAATATTTTTATAGCTTATTCTGAAACTGAATCACAGGGAAATTATTGGTGCTTTGTAAAACAATTGATTGGTAATGATTGGGTGGAAATAGGAGAATTTGCAGTATATGATCCAATAAGCTCTGATGTTGTGATGTGTATAGATAATTATGATAATATTTATGTTTATTACAGTGATGATATAGAGGAAGGAGCTGTTGTGAAAAAATACAATGGATCCGATTGGGAAATGGTTGGTGGTGGAACTTTTGCTTTTCATACTCAAACCGGCAATCCTTCTATGACCGTCGATGATTCCGGGAATATCTGGATTGCATATTTTGATGGATCGTCCGGTCTTTATGTTACCTGTCAAAAATTTGACGGTACTTCCTGGCAGGTTGTCGGGAATCCTGGATTTTCTTACGATGAAGGAATGAACACTTCGATCATTACCGATGCAAATGATATTCCTTATGTAGGGAATACAGGCTGGTATGATACAGCTACAAGAATTTATACTTATCAGCAAAACAATTGGGAATATACAGCTCTCACAGGATCTTATCAAGGAGCAATATCGAATTTTGCTAAAGACAATTTCGATAACATATATGTTTCTTATACTTCCGGTGGTGAATTTTATATCAGTCAACTTGATGATAATGGTGATTGGAATGATTTTGTTGAGCAGCCACCATTATCATACAGTACTATTGGAGTTGACCAGAAAGCCGATTTTGAATATTTTAATGGAGCATTATATCTTCTATTTAATAATTACAATAACGGCAATAGTTTAACTCTCCTAAAATATAATATGAATCCTGAAATTGAAGTGAATCCGGAAGAATTTGTTTTAGAAATGAACAGCAATGAGATATTTACAGATCAATTTACGATTTCAAATATTGGCTCGGGAACAAGTGATATTGATTACAGCATTGATATAAACTATCTTTCTGGAAATGATTGGATGACCGTAGATCCTGAATTTGGAGTATTAGAAGAAA
>JAMOPB010000330.1 GCA_027064945.1 Candidatus Cloacimonadota bacterium | reverse complement strand
GAATTAAAAACTGAAGATAATAAACAGAGACAATTAGAAAATACTGGGGGAACTAATATACAAAATGCTGTATTTGTGGGTTCCCCAGATGAACTTCTGAAGTCACTTAAAGGAAATTAATCTTTTTAGTCCTTCTTCTTGAGCCCTTTCTTCAGAAAATTCTTTAAATGTTTGCATTAATTTTCCTTTTCTATAATATCAAATGTAATTACCTGAAAATCATCAATAGTATTTAATTCTTTTTTGTTAAAGCTCTAATACCAAATTCATAATCAATTAAATTATTTTCTAATAATTCTTTTTTATCTCCTAGAAATTTAACATCTGCTTCTAAACCTTTATCAGAAGTTCTGAAATTTTTATAAGTAACACAACCATTTATTATCATTATTTTCCTTTATAATATAATTATAACAAACTTTTTTTAAAATTTCTAATAATCATAAAAAGAGGATTCTCACAATCCTCAGTTAGGTTGCCGTTTCCCTAATAGTTTTCATCGATTTTACGGCTTGGAGTTACTCTCTCCTTCCAGCCAACGGCGCTATACCAAATAAATCACACTTTATTTGGGGCCTAGCTAAAGCCTCCTAGTGGAGTGTAACTAGCTTTTCAGTCCTTTGACCTTCTTAGCAAAACCACCTAATCCACTCTCATAAGTTCATAAGCACATGATAGCATTAACCACCTCCTCGCGGAGCCTTATGCAGACGTTTACTAAACTCTCAGAATTGTGTCAAACCTTGTGCTTTAATCAGGCCAATTCTTCAACAAGTTCTCCTTTGGTGGAACGTAAACACTAGGATTATGCATTTTTTGTTCACTGTTTGTTATGCATCCTGCCGTCATTTAGTCGGAGACGACAAAAAAAAAATATCTTTATTTAATATGAACCAATCACATTCAGTGTAACCAATTAAAAGTCTATCAGACTTTTAAGGAATCGAACCTTAATTTAGAAGTAACTAAATAGCTTATGTTCATATTAAATAAAGATATTTTGGTGGGTCCTGCTGGATTCGAACCAGCGACCACTCCGTTATGAGCGGAGGGCTCTAACCAACTGAGCTAAGGACCCTTAATGGTGGAGAATGAGAGATTCGAACTCTCGGACGCTGTGACACGTCGCTGGTTTTCAAGACCAGTGCAATCGACCAACTCTGCCAACTCTCCATGCACCTACTCCTAAGAATTTTAACTTCCTTCTAACTTCGTGCTTTATTTCTAAAGGCGTGTTATAGTAAGGCTTCTTGGTTTCGTTGGCTTTTTCCTCAGATGCCCGACTGCGGTCTTACGGATTTTTAAGTCTCCCGAAGTTACATAAAAGTAAGACTGTTGGTGGACAGATATAAGTTTAGCCTATATTTGTTCATATTTTAATGGTCTCCCTACGAGGACTCGAACCTCGAGCTAGGCCTTAGGAGGGCCCTGCTTTATCCAGTTAAGCGATAGAGAGATTTTATTAAGTGGTACGCCGTACATGATTCGAACATGTGACCTGAAAATTAGAAGTTTCCTGTTCTATCCAACTGAACTAACGACGCTTATATTATATGATGGTTGCGGAGACCGGACTCGAACCGATATTATTCCAGCTTATGAGACTAGCGAGTGACCAATTACTCTACTCCACGATGTTTTTCTTTTGATTGTTTATTATACCAAGATATTACTTAATAAAATTGGCAGGCGCAGTAGGAATCGAACCCACATCTAAGGATTTGGAATCCCTAATAATAACCATTATACGATGCACCTATAATTATTTATATTGGTATCAAATGATACCAATATTTACTAAGCGATTTCCTTAGTTCTTGTATTTTTTAAAATTTTAGTGATACTATTTAATTCTTTTCTCATATTTGACATTTTATAGTCAGAGTTAATAGCTTGCAGCAGATTTTGTAAACCAGTATTTTTTATGAATGCAATAGATTTTTCTGCTTCTTTATTCCAAAATTTTGAAGAATCTTTCTGCCATTCTGAGATTAGTTTTATAATATCTTCTTCTTTTACCTCTACATTCTTACTAACTTTTTGAGAACAAGCATATTCAAGTAAACATTCTATTGAACTTAAATCAGAAATTCTTAGATAATTAGAAACTCTTGCTTTAACTAACATTCTATCACCAACATATTCCAATAAAGTTTTATTGTTTACTGAATAAGCTTTATAATCACAAGGAACAAAATCTTCAAAAACAACACCAGTATTATCTGAGTCATTAGCAATTTGAACTTTTCCTAAGTAATCCCAAGATTGGTTTCTTGAATTTTCCCAATAACCATCTGAGAATTGACCAAGTAATTCTGAATCCAATAAAACTTTTTGTACTTCATTTTGAACTTTAATTGTTGCTTTTATCATCTAATCTTCCTTTTTTGATATATTATTATAACTATATATTACTTAAAGGAACATTAAAAATGCTATTGTAATGCCTAATCCGGATCTTTTTCTTCAGCATTCACATCTTCTTTTTTTATATTCATATATGACCTATTTTTGGCAAATTCTTGAAATGTCATACAATCTTTCAATATACCATTAAAATCTACCAGTGAAGGATGAATTCTTATTCCTATATATTCTCCATTATATTTTATCCAATTAAAATATATTCCGTTCTTTATTAAAAAATTCTCAAGATTTTCTAGGAATTTTATATTAAACATCATACGTTTTTCGGTTTGATAATTGCCCAATCTCCATAGTTCCATTAAGTCATCTGAATAAAATGACTTAATGGCCGAATCATGAGCTATATTAAAAATATTCTCTGCTGTATAATCTAAATTTTCTAATAATATATACCATACCTTATAAGGAAATGTATTCTCAGAATATAATTTTTTCAATGTGCTTTGATAAGCCATATTAATCCTTTATCAGTAACCAATCCTCTGGATATTTAGATGTTCTCCACGAGTACCAACAAAAGGTATAATAATCACTTTTTCAGGTGACTTAAAATTTGCTGCAATAAGTCTATATATTTCTGCTATACTATCAAAAAGAGATCCTTTTGTCTCATATCTTAGCATTACCTTTAACTTTGTTATTTCCTGCTCAGACAAATTAATAGCAGTGACATCCTTTAATATTTCTGTCACGAAGTTATTATCCTTCTGAACCTCTTTGAAAGCGTTTTGTAGAACTTTTGGTTCTTTTATTTCTTCAGTTTTTTTCTTTGCCATATTAAAATTCTCCTTTTGTGATTGGCATTATTTTATTACATTTATATTTATACATATCATATCCTTTTTGAATTATCGAAGAAAAACCTTTTTCAATTGCTTTTTCTTTATCAGTAATTTTAGTTTTATATTCAAAGACATGTCCATCTTCTGATATATATGAAACTGTAAGGCCTAAAATGTAGTCGGTTTTGCTATTGATCTTATTAGACACATAAATCCTTTTTGTAAATCTAGTTGTGCTTCTTTTAACCATCTCAAATCTGTTGTAGGTTCCATTCTTACCTCATCACAAAGTGACCCAACCTCTTCAGCAAGTTCTTTGCATTTATTCATTAAATCGATTTCCTGTGTGCTAAGGTCTCTATAACCTTTAATGCCTTTTCCATTATTATTGTGTTTGTAACCCATTTCTTGTCCTTTTTTATTTTTGTTCTTATTCTTCGTCGTCAGAATCTTCTGAATTATCAGATTTTTCTTCTTTATTTTTCATTTGTTTTAAAGCTTTTCCAGCAAGAGTTCCCTCTTCATCATTATTGTTATCACCAGTTCCATTCCAATCTAAATCAAGTTGCTCTACAGTTTCGTTTATGAATGTAAAAACAAAATCCATTGGTGGAAGTGCATTAATATCAATACCATCAGCATTATATGATAAAGTGACATGAGATTTATATTCATCAAAATCAGAAATGAAACCATATTTTTCAACGAGTTCTTCATTCCTTCTTCTTAAATCTTGAGAATTTATTTCTACTACAAGAGTATCTTTATTTGGACCAAATAAATTAAATTCCTGAAATGTTCCTATTGCCGTATATTCTTCGGGCTCGATATTGTCTACATAAGGTTTCTTAGAATAGATTAGAGTACAGTGAAGAGAATCTATATCAACTATGTCCTGTCCTTTAAGATATTTTTCTTGATACTCTTTAATTTTTTCTGATGTTATTTCATCAGGGATAACAGAAATATAGACACCTCCGGGAAAAGTTATTTCGTTTTCCTTTTCTTCTATTTCAAGTATATATTCCTTAAATGTTTTCATTTATGAACTCCTTTGTAATTATTTATAACTCGTCCCATCCATCTAAAATTTCAGGTGATTTGTATGTTATGCTTGTAACTTCAAATTGATTGCTTCTATTTGAACTCTCATCGTCAACTGCCGCTATTTTTTCCAAATGAGCATAAGGATTTGACTTAATATTCTCAAATTTTTTCTCTAAGCCTATATCTTTTAATCTTTTATTAGCAAGATAATGAGTATAGTCAATAATTGATTTGCTATTCATACCTAAGATTTTGTCGCCTATGACATCTAATGAAAATTCAATCTCTAATTCAACTGCATCCTCAAACATACTATATATAACATCTTTATTTTCCTCAAAAACACTAGGATTTTCCTCTCTAAATATTTGTATCATATCTTTGAAAGCCACACAATGAACATTTTCATCTCTTTGAATATATCTAATCTGTGTATCAGAACTAATCATTAAACCCCTTGAGGCTAGGTTATGGAAAAACTGGAATCCATTGTAAAAATAAAGTCCTTCTAATAAATAATTTGCTATAAGAACTTTTAAGAAATTTACTGATGAATGATTGCCTCTCGATTCCTCATACCATTCTGTAATAACTTTATTTCGTTTGAACAAAATAGGATTTTCTTTCCACTTATAAACAATCTTATTTGCTGTTGGCTTATCCATAATATTTTGAAGAATATGTCCATAACTTCTACTATGCAAAGCTTCATCCCAAGTCTGTCTAGCAAGAAAATACACAATTTCTGGCAATGTAATATAATCAGCAATATTAGGCAGATTATTGGTCTGAATACTATCAAGAAAAATTAAGAAACTAATAATATTATCAAATGCTTCCCTTTCCTCAATTGATAAAACATTCTCGTATTGTTTTCTGTCTGGAGTCATATCAACCTTTTGGGGCAACCAGTTATTAGAATATGCTACATCAACATAATCAACAAATTGTTGATATTTTACATTACTTAGATTAAGAATATTGGTTGTTTCGCCTCCATATAATTTTTGAAGGCTGTCATTAGCCTCTGGATTGAATAGTTTTTTCATTGTTTTTCCTTTTTGTATTTACAATTTTCATTATGCCATCTGTTAATGTTTCCTTTAGTGGTAATCATGTCACAATATTTGCATTTGAATTTGGTTTGTTTTTTGGTTGCATTAGAAATATTTTGTTTCTGTTCCTCTGTTAACTTTTTTTTCTTTTTAAATGATCTTAAATCAGAACGAAATTCAGGATGTTTTAAACATTTTTTATCATGATATCTTCCATAACTCTGTTTATCAAAATATTTTTTACAATATTTACAATAACAATCTTTAGTTCTATTTTTATTTATATCACTAAGTTTTTGTTTTGTTTTATCGGATGTAACCTTTCCTTTATGCGCTATGCTTTGTTTTAACTTATATTCATCACTTCTATTATTTGCTTTTATTTTCATCTTAGTTATTGTTTCAAGTGAATGTTTTCTGCCAATCATCAAGTTAATTCTCTTAATCCTATTTACCTCATAAAGATATGAATTAATTTTGCATTTTTTCGTATTACCAATAATATTAAGGGCATCAAGCATTTGTTTAGTATTAGTTATTCTGGCAAGTAACAAATGTGCCATATAATGTTCCCTAAAAGTAAGAGCAACCAAGTTATCTCCTTCATTAGAGCCACCCAATGATTTAGGAATTATGTGATGAAATTCTAAAGCAGAACTGTCTTTGGTTCTACTTTTTTCTTTGGCCTTTTGAATTAAATTATAATAAATTTTTAGATAGTTCATTTAATTGGCGCAATCAGTGCAACCAGAATCTCTTTTATTATCTATCGTCAAACTGTAATAAACTGTCTTTAATGTCCCACCTATAAAACCATCTAAAATAGTATCAGAGATTTCATTTATTTTTGCTATTGCCGGATTAATATTTATCTCCATACTAGCACCAGTATCAATCCATACCTGAATTCTTTTGGTAAAATTAATAATATCAATAGGATTATATTGAAATTTGGTTTTATACGACCAAAAATGTTTTTCTATAAATTTAGGTATAATAGGAAGACTCATATCTCCTAGTGTTTGATACATTTCTTTATTATAAACAGGTAAATAACTTGCTAAAGCACCCATTAAAATTCCTGTTGAACTATTAGGAGCAAAAGCAATAAGGTAAAAATTTCTTATGCCATTTTCTTTAATATCTTGTTGTAAAGCAACCCAATCATACCCATTAGGACTCATTTTATTCAATTCTTTTGGTTCATAACCCAAAATTTTGTCATAATTTTCTGCTTTGAATAAAGGATAAGCCCCTAATTCTTTTGATAATTTGACACTAGCCTTATAACAATTATATGATATTTTCTCTACTATTTTCTCGCCAAATTTTTGACCCTCTTCTGTATCATATAGCATATTGTTGTACGCCATCATATCACCTAAACCGACAGCACCAACACCAACATTTCTGATTAAACTTGACAATGTTTTTGCTTCTAACACAGGCATTGTGCCTTCATCAACACTAACATCTAAAATATATGTGGCATAAAAACAAACATCCTCAAATAATTCATCAGAAGCTTTAACCATATTTGATAGATTAATACTTAACAAATTACAAGCATGATATAAACCATCAGATGACATAGTTGCTCTGCCATCTGAATCTGATTCTTCTGTCCATTTTGTTGCCGGTTTTGATAAACTGAAACTTTCAACGCAGTTATGCACCAGCATATTATTAGCATAGAAATTATGATTATTTTTAACGTTTATATCATAAACCTTTTCTTGCTTCTTTATTTTTCTAATTTTTATCATTATTTTCCTTTAACTGTAAAAAATATTTTTTTGGGTTTTTTCCATCAACACACTAAACTTTCCAACACATCATCTTCTGATAAATCCTTGGCCATAACATAACCTCTGTTTTGTGTATATATTTTATGATCTCCCGTGCACTTAATAACATTACCGTGCTCATCTTCTATCTCATATATTTCATCTGATAAGCCCATATCAAGAAACTCATAACATTCTTGCCATTCAACCTTTTTTGTTTCTGTGTTAAATGATTTTATGTATACTGTATCTTTTCCTAGATATTTTTCAATATCAGTAATTTTGACATCCAATACTTCATTATTAATCTTGATTTGTACATTAGTATCACCAACCAAACAAAGATTTCCTTGCTTAGTAATTCCTCCATTTGGATCATATTTTAGATAATTTGATTTATTTAGATTATCTTTACTTACAATGTAAAAATCACCTATCTCAATCCAAGTCCAAAGAACTTTTTTCCATAATTCTTTTGCTTTTATTTTAACAATATGATCTTTGAATTTTCCATTTTGAACAAGTTCCTCGATGTGTTTGTGAACTTTATATAATTCATCATCAACCAATTCAGTAACATCTACCCCAAATTGTTTAATATATTCATAATGATTAAACCTATAAATTTCTTTATCTTCTTTCACAGCCTCAAAGAAATACTTATCACCAATAAATTGAGGAAAAATATCAAAAGATTTATCTCTTAAATCTCCATTTAATTCTGATTTAATGTCTAAAAATGAATTAATATCAAGATGCCACCAATCTAATCCCAATGTGATTGCTCCAGGTCTTGCGCCTGCTTGATTAACAGCTACAGCAATATCATTAACTATTTTTGCCCATTTTGTAATATTATTAGATTTTACAATCTTATAAGAGTAAGTGTCTTCTGGTCTAACTTTTCCCAGATACCAGCCAATACCACCACCTTCTTTACTAATAAATGCCATATCAGTAAATGATTTCATTAGTGAGGATAAACTATCACCACTTTCTCCAATAAAACAACTGCCAACATTCCCATTAGGTCTTCTTAAATTCCTTTTGAAAGGAGTGGCTAATGAAATATATTGTTTATGAATATACTCAAAAATCTTCTCAAAATGTTTCCCGCCTCTTGATAGAATTAACGCATTAGCAATATCAGCAATAATAGGATATTCAATAACTCCTCTTTTATTCTTAATAAGATATTTGCTTGAAAGTATCTGAACTTGAGCAAATGTCATCTTAAAGTCATAATTTTTATTATTTTTCGTATTTTTATCGGCAATAAATTGGTTGATATATTTTTTTTGTTTATCTGTTATTTTTGAGAGAAGTTCCATAATATCGGCTCTATAATAATTATTCCTGACAAGATACTCTATCATTTCTTCCCATTGAGTGACTTCATATTTAGTTCTCTTAAAAATATGCCTATAAAGATCATACATATCAGCTCTACCAACAGCGTAATCCCAACCTTTTCTTTCTGAACTAATTTTCTTAACACCAGATGAAATAATTATTTTCTGAATATCTGTGCTTAAAATAGTTTCCTTTGATGGCAATTCAATGATAGATTCATATTCCAATGCACTAATACCTGTGCCATAAACAGCAAAATCTATTTGCTTTTGAATTTTGGATATATTAAAATCATCAATTCTGCCATCTCTTTTCTTTGTATACTTTATTTTCATTTTAATCCTTTGTTTCTTTTAAAAACTCATGCCATTGTATATGTTTTAGGAATTTTTCTACATTTTCATCTTTGCCTATAATGCTGGCACCTTGATTATTTTGCTTTATCTGTATTTTCACATTAAATCTTTTTGCTATTAAATCTATTGTTTTTCTAGTGTCTTCCTCTTCTGCATATCTCCAAAAATTTTGGGCTATTGGAAAAACTCCATGCATATTTTTCGGAAACCATATATCATCTTTTTTCATTTATTATCCTTTAGTCTTTTGAGCTTTTATACCATTTGGGTTATAGTCGTCAGCCAACTCTTTTAACATTCTTTTTCTATCTGCTTCAGATTGCTTCTCAATAGCTTCTTTTCTTTCTTGATGTTTTCTATCTTCAATATAATCTTCAAAGTTATTATCATAAGCATATTGATTTGTTTCATAATCCTGAATTACAGTCAAAACCATATTTTCTTCTGGTTCTTCAAAAGTGCATTTTTTGTCTTTTATATATTTCTTCTTAAAATCTTTTTTTGTATAACTTAAAATTTTGCCACCAGACGTTTTGCCTGTCTCATCATATTCAAAAATAATCGTCTTTTTTGAATCACTTCTTACCAAATATACTATTTCTTTTGTTTCTTTATTTTTGTAAAACAAAATTTTCTTCCTTATGTTTAATATAATAGCAAAGAAATATAAATTTATATAAAGTATATAAATCTATATAATAGTATAAAAAGTTATATACTATCCTTATTTACTGCTTCTTAGTAACTTCTATAGAACAATTTCTATAGTGATATA
>JAMOPB010000329.1 GCA_027064945.1 Candidatus Cloacimonadota bacterium | reverse complement strand
TTATCAAAGCTGATTTTTGATAATTGTAAACACGGTTTTCATGAAGATACAATCCTAAAAATATCAATCCGACAAATATAAATATTTTTATAATTACATATATATTTTTTTTATTCATTTTTATCTACTTAATATTATTTTATTTCGTATCAAAGAAAATTTGGTCGCTCTTTTTGTCAATTCCAATTACCACCAAATTTTACCGATAAACTATTCTTATAGAAATTTCATAACTTATTGTATTTAATAAAATAATCCATTATCATAAAGATAATTCTACAATCTCAATATTATCTATTTGAAAATTAATTCAATATCATATTTTACGCGAAATATTATTTGACTTAAAAGCTTAATTTATAGTTTTTGTAATAAAAAAAAGGATTTAAATATGAAAAAATGCACATTACTTATTTTTATTTTTAGTATTTCTTTGTTAATGGCAGAATCAGTTAGTTTTGAAACTTCAATCGGCAACTTCAAGATGACAGTTGAACCATCAAATTCATCTGACATAACAAATTCAGATATTGATATCGCTGAAGAGATAGCGAAAAGAGTAGAATACTTTGAAACAAAATACTTTACAAAGCTCAATAAACTCGATCAGAAAAGAGCTTCTAAGATCGCAAATGAGATTTACGAGTTACTTGCATTATTACCAACGGAGATAAGTTTAAATATCGATACTTCTAACAATAACTATAATTCTAATACAGCATCAGTGGATATGAACGTTTCTGTGAATATTGATGAAAACGAACCTAAAACCGTTGAAGTTGAAGAAGAAGTTGTTTCCAACAATGCAATGAGTGATTCAAATTTTAGAACTTTATTGCAAAATATCCAAGATGAAGCTTTTGCAGACGATCAGCTTTCCGTATTAAAAATGGCTGTAAATAGATCTTATTTTACTATCGAGCAAACAATTCAAGTTGTAAATATCTTCTCATTTGCAGAAGATAAAGTAGAAGCTGTTCGATTAATGGCTCCAAAAATAATTGATCTTGAAAATGCACATAATCTATTGAACGCTTTCACATTTTCAGATGATAAAAAGGCCGTCCAAAGTATTATTAATAATTATTAATGTTTTCGCAAGCCCGAGTTCCTTCGGGCTTTTTTTTATAAAATTAGATAAACAAAAATAGGAGAAATTATGAATTTTAATCAAAAACCTTTAAACGAACATGAATTGGAAGAATTAGAATCGTTAGCTAATGAAGCTCGTGGACACATTCTTACAATGACCACTCTAGCTAATTCAGGTCATCCGGGTGGTTCAATGTCCACAATCGATTTTTTAATGACATTATATCGCTTGATTGATGTTGATCCGGAAAATCCATTAAAAGAGGATCGTGACCGTGTAGTAATGAGTCATGGTCATGTATCTCCGGCTGCATACACAGCTTTGGCAGCAAGAGGTTTTTTCCCAATTGAGGATGCTGTAAGCCAATTTCGTTTAGCCGGTTCAATTTTTGAAGGTCATGTAGAACCTGATGTTCCGGGAATCGAATGGGCAAGCGGAAATTTGGGACAAGGTTTATCAGCCGGAGTTGGTTTTGCTTTGGCAAATCGTCAGAAAGGTCTTGATAATCATGTTTTTGTTCTTATGGGTGATGGAGAGCAACAAAAAGGACAAATAGCCGAAGCGCGTAGATTTGCCGTTAAATATGATTTAAATAACATTACTGCTTTTATAGATTACAATCAATTACAAATAAATGGTGATATCAATAATGTAATGCCTCAAAATATTGCTGATGGATATTTGGCTGATGGTTGGGATGTAATTACAATTG
>JAMOPB010000328.1 GCA_027064945.1 Candidatus Cloacimonadota bacterium | reverse complement strand
ATGATAGTCTTGTTGTTTATGTTAGCTTTGCTCCTCAAACAGAAAATGATATTATTGGAACAATAACCGTTCAAGATGAAAACAACAATTCTGTAAACTTGGATTTATCAGGTTTCGGTGTGGATGGAACATTATATCCTGAATTTGTTCAAACATTTGAAAGCGGTTCAGAAGGAAGTTTCTTTCCTGAAAATTGGAAAATTTACAAAGGACTATTAGTTGAAGATTCAAGTTTGGAAGAAGTTAACGAATGCTGGTCCACCGATGATTTTGCAAATGTAACAACTGATCCTGCCAATAAAGCTGCAAACATTCTCTTGAGCGGAGCTTATCATAAACATTGGTTAATCACACCTCCAATTGATTTAGGTGAAACTACAGATTATCAGATAGAATTAGATGCTGCACTAACGCAAACTTATACTAATGAACCAATTGAATTATCTCAAGATGATAAAGTTTGCATAGTAATTTCATCTGACAATGGTCAAACATGGTCTTCAAATAATGTTTTATATGAATGGAATTATCAAAACCAAGAGTCTAATTTGTCATCACATCATACAATTGATTTATCTGAATATTCAGGAGTTATCCAAATTGGATTTTATGGAGAATCAACTATTGATAATGGCGCAAAAATGTTCTATATTGATAATTTCGGAATTTATGAAACAGGCCATATGACAGCTGCTCAAGCTCCTTCTTCAGATGTTGAAGATGGTGAATATAATACTCCACAAATAGTTCATTTAACTTCATCAACTTTGGGCGCAGAAATCCATTATACTATTGATGGAACAACTCCAGACGCTGAATCAGCAATTTATGCAGATTCTTTAGTAATAGCAGAGACAATTACATTAAAAGCTATCGCAATAAAAGAAAACATGTTAGAGAGTGACTTATTTGAAGCAAATTACGTAATTAATGGCGTTGGAAGTGATAATGATAATATCATTGCTCTAACTAAATTAAATGGCAATTTCCCAAATCCTTTCAATCCTGAAACAACAATTAATTATCAATTGAAAAATCAAGGTTTTGTAAATATCACGGTTTATAATGCAAAAGGTGAGAAAGTAAAAACTTTGGTGAATGAACAGCAACAAGCTGGCCAATATTTCCAAAAATGGACAGCTAAAGATAAACGCGGAGGAGCAATCTCATCCGGAGTTTATTTCTATAAATTTACAGTTAATGGAAAAACCAATTCTATTAAGAAATGTTTGCTGTTAAAATAATTTTTCCAAACATTAAGTTTCAGTAAAAGCGCAAGAGCCCAATCATTCTACTTTGATTGGGCTTTTCTATAGCTTATTTTTTTTTAAATATTTGACGAAAAAATCAAAAATCCCAGTTTTTGAAGTAATCAATAAAAATCATTGCTTTACATGATGATTTGGCACTAAGAAACATTTATTTTAAATCATAGAAAAATTTTCTATGCATTTTTTTAACCTTTGGAGACAAAATGATTTTATTCTATAATACAATAATAGATACAATTGCACGTGATAACTTTGATAATAATATAATACCGTTAATTGGAAAAAGTAGAAAATACGAAATAATCCATGTGACAAATGATTTTCCTATTACAAACAAATATACACATCTAATACTTACAGGATCTGAACTTTCTGCTTCAGCCGGAAGTAAATGGGATGAAAAAATAATGAATTTAATTACCCTTTTTGCTAATGCTAATAAGCCAATATTAGGAATTTGTCATGGACATCAAATGATAGCTCGCACATTTGGTGGTGCTTGTAGAAAGACTGCAATCCCGGAATTCAGTTGGAGGA
>JAMOPB010000327.1 GCA_027064945.1 Candidatus Cloacimonadota bacterium | reverse complement strand
TGTCTTTTAATATCCTAGCGGCTGATCTTTTACTTTCGCATTCTGCACAATCACAAGAATTTGGGTAGCCACAAGAACTAAATATCACTATAACTCCTCGAATTTAGTATCAGCAGGAAGTTCACTTAAAAATTCTTCAGAAACCCAAAATAAATCTGGTTCAAAGTTCCAAATCAATTTTTTGGAATTAGGAACATCTCTACCATCTCTTTCGTCAACCCAGATAATACCTTTTTGCTCTAATGCTGATAATATACCTGAAATTTGTTTGGGAGCAAATTCTTCTTCAAACATATCTCTTATATCTTGTATTGTTTGACAACTATAATTATCCTCTAATAATTCACCTGCTGTTTCTGCGGCACAATCATTAGATTTTAGGAATTTTTTTATGAAGATTGTTTCTTTTTCTGTAAGATTTTGGATAGTCATTGTATGTCCTTTTATCTTTTGTTATATAATTATACTATATAAAAGATAAAAGGATACTTAAATTTATTTATTTTATGAGTATATAAATGAGAGATTTTGTTCTGTTATTTCCGAAGATTTTGGCAAAATCAAATTTATATTAAAAATAAGGTTGCCACTTTTTAGGCCTTTGTTTTTAACTCTTAATTTTTGGCAAGGCTTCGTATCTTTTGGTATTTTTAGGGAGATTTTTTCACCATAAAAATCTATTTCTTTTGTCGTGCCTAATATAATTTCTTTAAGGTTTACTGCAATATTAGTATGAACATCATTACCTATAATTTCATAATTACTATCACCATTAATCAATAATTTTAGAATAAGGTCTCCTGTCTGTCCTTTATAAGAATTTCCTTTCCCTTTTACTCTTATTTTGGCACCATTTGATATCCTCCCTTTAGGTATTTTTACTTTTGAACCCAAAACATTAATAGTTCCACCATTAATAGCTATATTTAGAGGTATGTTCATAGAAGCATATTCATCGAGGTCCATACCAAAAGGAGAGGAACCGAAGCTCCCCATTCCTCCAAACATTTGAGAAAAGAAATTATTTATGTCCTGTTCAGAATGTGGTTGAGAATACTGATGAAATCCACCTTGACCAAATACAGCATCACCCACTCTGTCGTATTGTGCTCTTTTTTCTTTATCAGAAAGTACCTCATGAGCTGCATTGATTTCTTTAAATTTTTCCTCGCACTCAGGAGTTTTACACTTATCAGGATGATACTGTTTGGCTAACTTTCTATATGCTTTCTTTATCTCTTGTTCAGTAGCATTTTCTGATACATCTAAAGTTTTATATAATTCTTTCATAATTCACCTACCAATCCCAAGCACCATCTTCTTTTGGGTTATGTTGAGGATGTGATTTTTGGGATTTGACACCTTCTTTGAATTTTAACTTAGATAAAATATCTTTAATTTTTTCCTTAAATCTTTTAGCAAATCTCACAATCATCTCCTTAACTCGCAACAGAAACCATTGCAGGTCTTAAAATTTTATCATGAATTTTATAACCTTTTCTGTGAACTTCTACAATTTCACCAGCATCTTTATCAGACTCAACAGTTTGAATTGCTTGATGGTCATTTGGATCAAAAATGTCATATAGTGTTTCTGTAATATTATACTTCTTAAAGACATTTTCTAATTTTTTAATTGTATTAGAAATACCTTCTTTCTCTTTTTCATCTTTAATAGCTGTTTCTGCTAAGTAAAGAGTATCTAAAACTTCAAGTAAATCTAATGAAAATTTTTCATGTGAATGTTTGATAGCTTGTAATTTTTCTTTTTCTATTCTTTTCTTTACATTCTGAAATTCAGCATGAGTTCTTAAATTTTCATCTTCTAACTCTTTAACTTTATCTTTAAGTTTTGTAATTTTATCAGGAGCACATTGTTGCTCTTTTTCTTCCACTTCAGCCGTATCTAATTTTTCATTTTCAGTTAAATCTTCGTGAATTTTTGTAGCCATTTCTAACTCCTTATTGTCTTATTGTGAGCAAGAGAAAATTCTCTCTCACTCAATTTCAGCATCGATTACATCTGAATCATCTGCTTGTGATGATTCATTAGATTGTGCTTGAGCTTGTTTTTGCATTACTTCCATAAGCACTTTTTCAAGACTCTCTTTTTCTGCTTCTAAATCAGCTTTTGTTGAAAGTTCATTTTTAACTTTTTCTTCTGCTTGTGAAATAGCAGATGTTAAACTTTCATCTTTTGCTTCTTCATTAGTTTTCTTAGCTTGTGCTACAACTACATCTAATTGATTTCTAGCTTCAATTGCTTCTAGTTTATCTTTTTTCTCAGCATTTGCTTTTTCTGCTTCTGCTACCATTTTAGCAATTTCATCTTCAGATAAACCTGTGCTTCCTGTAATAGTTACACTATTTTCTTTACCTGTTGCTTTATCTTTTGCCGAAACATTTAATACACCATTAGCATCAACATCTAATGTAATCTCAATTTGAGGTACGCCTCTTGGAGCAGGCGCAATTCCACCAAGTTCAAAGTTTCCAAGAACTTTGTTGTCTTCAAATAATTTTGCTTCACCTTGAGCCACTCGAACTGTAACAGCCGGTTGGTTATCTTCAGCAGTACTAAAGATTTGAGATTTTTTAACTGGAATTGTTGTACCTTTCTCAATAAGAGTAGTCATAATTCCGCCCATTGTTTCAATACCTAATGAAAGTGGAGTAACATCTAAAAGAAGAACATCTTTAACATCTCCTCTTAAAACACCACCTTGAATAGCAGCACCAGCAGCAACAACTTCATCAGGGTTTACTGATTTGTTAAGAGTTTTACCACTAAAGTATTTCTCTACTTTTTCTTGCACTAAAGGAATTCTTGTTGAACCACCAACCATAATAATTTCATTAATATCAGATGGTGTCATATCAGCATCTTTTAGTGCTGTTGTAATATGTTCAACTGTTTCATCTACTAAATCACCAATCAATCCCTCGAATTTTGCTCTTGTAAGTTTTGTTACAAGGTGTTGAGGACCAGCATCCGTCATTGTGATAAATGGTAAGTTAATTTCAGTTTCCATTGTGCTTGATAATTCTTTCTTAGCATTTTCTGCTGCATCGAATAATCTTTGCATCGCCATTTTATCGTTTCTTAAATCGATACCTTGAGCAGATTTGAAATCATCAGCTAAGAAATTAACAATTCTGTTATCGGCGTCTTTCGGTTTTGTTATCGTAATGGCTCTTTATCCACTACCTCTAATAGTTTCCTATTAGCCCAGACTATATCTTCAATTCTTAAATTTTATTGTTTAAATTTACAGTTATCAAAATGCCATCTTTTCATATTAGATGGGCTTCCTTTTTTATTGCAATGTGGACATATAATATCTTTGGGTTTATTATTAATTTTATATTTCCTTCCCTTCATAACACCAACTAATTCTCCTGATAAATATCTAGGATCATCTTTTGAAACAGAGAATGTATTACCATCTTTGTCTTTTACTGTTACTCTGCCTGTTAAAATATGTTCGTGAATATTAGGGTCGAATTCTGAATTTTTTATATATAGTATATCATTGGTTCCCTTTACTCTTACGGTTTTGTGTCCCTTTGACACTCCATAATATTCATCCGATTTTTCAAATTCATCCATTAATATAGAACAAACATTGCCATTTTTGTCGATGCATTGTACAATTCCTTTGGTTGTACCAGTATAATCACCATTATCAAAAACATCTTTATCTATCTTAACAAAATTACCATTTTTGTCTTTGGCCACTACTTTATCTTTTGCATATTCAGATAGTGCTTTTAAACCTTCTTCTGAGTGTGTTATAACGCCATATCCTCCCTCTGTTATGTTATAAACATCTTTGTTTTCTATAAAAGAGGTGGTTACAATTTCAGATTCCAGTTTATATGCATCTTCTCTTGAATCCACAAAAGATATAATTTCTCTTTTGAAATTTTCCTTTCCATATTTTCGTATGGCCAAAAGTAATCTTTTGCCTGAACCCAAATATCCATCATCCAAATTATCAGTTGAATGAACACCAACATAAATTTTTTTATTTATTAAGTTTGTAGTTTTATATACAAAATTGTATTTTTTCATAGTAGTACCTCATAATTATTAAGTTATAATAACTGAGCTAGTTTAAGTTTATGAGGACTCAAACGGAATGGCCGTTCCATCATTCAGTTATTACATACTTATTTATATAAGATAAAACTTTTCCTACAAACTTTCTGTAAATTTAACAATAAAATTTTAAAGAACTGCTCCGCACTCGTGGGTTTTTACCTTCCTCAACCTTACTTGTTAGGAATCCATAACCTAGTCGTTGAACCTTGAACTTGTTTCCAAGTCCCTTGGCTGCTGATTTTCCAATCCTCTGAATTTTCAAACCATTATCCCTATCCTCGCGGATTTGATTGTGGTTTCAGAGGCTCTAAGGACGTCCCAGCAATTCACGGAGTTTTTTAAACTGGAGGCTTGTTATGCTGCTAGAGCAAGTTCACCACCAAGAAAAGCATTACCATCAGTTGAAAGAACTTCAAAAGTACCATCACCAATTTCTAAAACAGAAACATCAAATGTGCCGCCACCAAAATCGTAAACAAGGATATTTTCTTCACCTTTTTTATCTAAACCATAAGCAAGTGATGCTGATGTTGGCTCATTGATAATTCTAAGAACATTTAATCCTGCAATTGTACCGGCTTCTTGTGTAGCTTTTCTTTGACTATCATTAAAATATGCAGGAACTGTAATTACTGCATCTGTTACTTTTTCACCAAGGTATGCTTCTGCGTCTTCTTTTAGTTTTGATAAGATTTTTGCTGAAATTTCTTGAGGTGTGTAAACTTTACCGTCAATATCGATTGCTGCAAGTCCATTTTTATCTACGATTTTATACTGAACTTTCTCTTGAGCTTCTTTGCATCTAGGCTCTGAAAATTTCATACCCATAATTCTTTTAACAGCCTCAACAGTTCTTGCTGGATTTGTTACCGCTTGTCTTTTAGCTGGTTCTCCAACCAAAACATCGCCTTTGTCTGTGAAACCCACAATACTAGGTGTTGTATTTTTACCTTCTGTGTTAGGGATGATTTTTGCTTCCCCTGCCTCAAATACAGCTACTGCGCTGTTTGTGGTACCAAGATCAATTCCGATTACTTTTGCCATTTTTAATTCTCCTTAATTTAAGTAAGTTTTTTATTTTTATTTTGGTTCTCATTGAGATACTATTTTACTATTTTTTTCTATTTTGAAAACTTTTTTTGTTTCTTCTTTTTCTTTTTGTTCTAATTCTAAATGAAGAATGCCATCAGAAATCTCTGCTTTAATATCCTTTACATTATCAGATACTGTAAATTTCCTCACAAAACTTCTTTTTGCTATATTTTTTGTGTGATAATTTCTTTCTTCTTTTTCTTCTTTCTCTTCTTTTGAGCCTCGTATAATTAATACATCATTCTCCAATGATATTTCTATATCATTTTCTGAAAATCCTGTTACGGCTACCTCGATATGGGTAACACCATTTTCTGTGTAAATATCGGTCGCTGGATATTTGCTAATACTTGAATCATTAAAAGAAGATTCAAATAATTCGTCAAACAATCTATCTATATTTGCTCCAACTGGATACAAATTTGGTCTATTACTATATTTTGTTAAAAACATAATATTCCTCCTTTATCAAAGTAAGTTATATTTAGTTTAATGACATTTCGGTCAAATTTCTTCGACCTTGTTTTAAGTTATTTCTTATCTTTCTCTCTTATAATTATTTATAAAATTATATCAAATTTTTACTTAAAATAATGAAATTTTTTATAAAATTTGATATAATGTTACAAAAAGTAACACTATATTTTTAGGATATCCCTTGCTCTCATGATACATTTACCAAGGAGATTTTCGCCTTGCCATAAGTTCTCATATAGAACTCTGTCATCATCCCAATGTAAACCAATACCCCAAATTTTATCATAAGGTGATGCCTCGACTATAATTTTGTCTTTATGTTTATCCCATTCTGATTCAGAAAAATTTTTAACCATTCTACCCAAAGTCTTAACCATTCTTGGATTGTCAGTTTTCGACATTTTATCAAAAACTTCAGTGTCATTGAATAATTTTGCCTTTGCCATCATCATATATTTTTCTGCATTAGGATAGACAATACCATTTTCTATGAATTGTCCTCCTTGATTATTATATGTGGTGTACCATTGCGAATAAATGCTATTCCAAAAGAAAACATGTATATCTGTTATTCTTCCTGGTTTTTGTCTTTCAGTCATTCTAATCAACCCATGCCATTGTTTTCAAATGTTCTATATTTTCTTTTGCTTCTAACAATTTCCATCACCATCAGCAATTAAAATCAGTTTTGCATCGGGTAACTTTAAATATTTTTCTAATGCCGTAACTGACTTGGCATCAAAACTAGAATTATCATTATCACAATAAATTGACCCGCCTGTATTTAAAAACGGTTTTGTTTTAGTCCTTAGGTCTTTTGATATTGTTTTTATTTTCTTGGCTATATCAAAATCCAAATATTCTATATCCTTAATATCTGGTTTTAAATACATTGTTATCCTATACCAAATTTCCCGCTCATCGTAATAAGAATTTAATGCTTCAATCATCTCGTCAACAGTCATATCTTTTGAATACCACTCTTCCCAGTCTTTATAACTCAAAGTAAAATCTATACTTTTCTCATATAAATCTCTGATGTTTTTTTCCGTGGCTTTAACACTATCTTCAACCATAATACCACTATCTATAATTTTTTTACAATCTTCTTCAGTATTTTTTTCTTTTTTCTTAAACTATATTCAACACATACACTTGCGTTATAACTTCCACAATCACCCATTTTAAACTCCTTTTAATAATTTTTCGAATTTTATCATAACTTCATGATAACAATAATTAACATTACTTAAAGCTATTTCAGCTAGCTCTTTTTCTGTTTTATTTTGTTTTTCTTTTATTTTCATATCTCTTAAAAATTTAATTTCTTTGTCATACATTTCTTTAAATCTTAAAGCATACTGTTTTAAATCACCTTGCCATTCATCAGTTTCAAAATAAGTTTTATAATAATCATTTATTATTTCTTCAGCTGTTTTCATAACTATCCTTGGTAATTTATTTTTTTCATCTCTTTTATAATAGCATTAAATAATTCAATTTCATTTCATTTCTTGAAGTAATGAACATCATTGAATTGTCTCTAAATTGGGGCCATAAATTCATTATATAATTTTTATCATTATATCTTGGTAGCATTAATTCAACAAATTTGTCTGCATTTATTTGATTACTACAATATTTAACCATTTTATTTAATTCTTGAAATTCCATCTTTCTCTCCTTTTTTGTTAATATAATTATAACAAATTAATATTAAACTAAGTTTAAAAACGGACTAAATTAAAATATTTCTTGCTCTCATTATACATTCTTCAAGCAAATTCTGACCTTTCCATTTATTTTCTCAATCAACCCATGCCATTGTTTTCAAATGTTCTACATTTTCTTTTGCTTTTTCTAAAGACGGCATATCAGTTATAGTTTGATATACACAATCTGAATTTGAATATCTCATAACTTGAAATCTACCATCTGTTAATTCTTTAATAATATACTTATCATTTTCATTTAGTATTGTCATTATTTTTCCTCTAAATTACCATTCATTATTATTTAATTCTTTTTGAAAATAAATAAAATCTTTAAGGATATTAATCTTTCTTTCAATTCTATCCATTTCTAGTTCTTTATTTGTACTAATTAGTTTTATTGTTAACTCACCAATTATTTTGTTTGCTCTTTTAATTGTCATTCTTTTCCCTTTGTTTAATATAAGCTAATTATATCATGAAATTACTTAATTTTTGCTTTTCCTGAAACGTTACTACTATAATCAAGGTATTATAAATAATATAAAAAAGGAAAATCATGAGATATAGTATATATAAAATCACTAACTTAATTAATAATAAATTTTATATAGGTGTAACAAAAAAGAAGCTTGAAAAAAGGTTTAGTGAACACTCTAAAGCTGATTCTCACTTGGGTAGAGCGATTAGAAAATATGGAAAAGAAAATTTTGAAATGATTTTAATTAAGCTCTGTAAATCAGAATATGAAATGTATATGATTGAAAAGAAATGGGTCAATGAAAAATTTGTTCTTCGCCCAGACACATATAATCATATGGAAGGTGGTCATGGAGGAAATACAATAAAATATTATTGTGAAGAAAGGATGAAAATTCATAAAGAAATTAAGTCTAAAGCAGTTTCAAAAATATGGTCTGAAATGTCTGAAGAGGAAAAATTCATCAGAAACTCTAAAGGTCAGAAAAATACCAATCAAAAAATTAAAGGTAGTAAAATATCTAGTGCTCGGAAAAAAATATTCTTAAATGAAACGGAAGAAGAAAAAAATATAAGAATTAATAAAGCAAAAGAAGGAGCAAAAAAGGTTAAAAAGAAAAAATGTGAATTTTGTGGAGCTAAATTCAGACCTGGAAATTTTGTTAAACATGTAGATGCTTGTTATGATAATCCCAATTCTCACAGATTTGGAAAGAGACCCAAAAAGAAAATAGTTAAAAAATATAAGTTGACATCACCAGACGGTGTAATTTATTTTAGAGAGGGTAATATCCGAAAAATATCTGAAGAATTTGGTTTATCTAGTTATTTGCTTTTGAAAAATGAAGGCAATATTGTTAAGATTAATGCTCAGGCTACTAATGCTTCATCACTTACATTGGGTTGGAGACTAGATAAAATTTAATCTCCACCTTTATTATAGGAAATATATCAAGATTCAAGAATATTTTTCTTTAATCTCTTAGATATTTCTTTTTTAATTTGTTTTGCTAATTTTTTTATATTTTTATCTCTTTGTCTTTTGGTTTCTTTATTTTCGCCTATATATCTTTTATTCGCTAAATAATCGTGTGCCTTTATATTTTTACCATTTACAAGAACATGAGTTGCCATCCCTCTTTCGCAAAGTTCTTCGGCATCCATCCAATAATCTTGACCAATAAGCATATTGTCATATTCTTTTTTGGATAAAAAACCAGTATCTAATAATATTTCCTTGAAAAATTTTCTAATGAATTTTTGTGAATGTTCATTATAAGCTTGTATTTCACCTGCTTTTCCGCCTAATCCTGATGAATAATCATGTGCCATCAAATCTGCTCTCTCAGTAACAACTCGCATATCACCCATACAAAAAGTAAGTGCGCCCATTGAATATCCTTTATTATCAAGGATAGTTGTGCATCTTCCATTAAATTTGTTCTTGATTATTGAATAAAACTGTGCGCCTTCGTTGACCATGCCTCCATTTGAGTTGATCCTTAATTCAAGTCTATCATTTTTTCCTACGTCCCATAGCTCATTATAGATAAAATGAAGACCTTTTTCGGATTCCATAAAATCATTTACAAAAAATCTATATTGCACATATCCAGGTATTTTTCTAAATAAACCATTTTTTGTTTCTTTTTCAAAACCTTGAATTTTCTTTTTAAACAAAGTATGTTCTGTTGATTGAAAGTTAATTTGTTTGTCACCTTGCTTTTTTTCATTTTCCATTTTTATTCCTTATAAATTTCGTGTAGTTTTTGTTCTTATAAATAATTATATCGTCAAACAAGTAAAAATTATTAAAATGTATTTACTTATATAACA
>JAMOPB010000326.1 GCA_027064945.1 Candidatus Cloacimonadota bacterium | reverse complement strand
CCACTCCTGATGACGCAACAATGCAGCTGGATGATATGTAACAAAAGTCCTAATACCTTGGTAATAATTTTCCATCTTTCGGTAATTTCCCAAAGATTGACTTTGTTTAAGAAGAGTTTCAGCTGCAACCTTTCCTAAGACCAATAGCAATTTAGGTTGGATTATATTTATTTGTTCTTGTAGAATATGGCTACATGCCTGCACTTCTTCAGGATATGGATCTCTATTTCCCGGAGGTCGGCATTTAACTACATTTGTAATGTAAATATCTCTTCTATCAATTTTTATTGCAGCTAACATTTTTGTAAGAAGCTGACCTGCAGCACCAACAAAAGGTCTGCCGCTAAGATTTTCATCTCTGCCAGGACCTTCACTAATAATCATCAACTTGCTATGAGGATTCCCTTCCCCATAAACCAATTTTATTCTGTTTTCGCTAAGTTTGCAATCTGAGCAATTAGCATATTTTTTCGCTAATTGATCTAAACCTATTTTACTTGGCTCAATTTGGTCTTTCTTTTCTTGTCCTGAAACAAAAATATCTTGAATCCCTGACAATTTTAGGAATTCAAGATATTGATCTATAACTTTTGAGTTCAAAAGTAAATCCTGAATCTATTATATTTCTTCATTCATTAAATTAAGTTCTTCTATTATATAGTCAGGAATATTATTTGTTGCAATATGTTCCAACGCCATATTAGTAATTTTATCTTTAAAAGTTTTTTTAACTGAATATGGTAAATTACTTAATCTTTCTGCCTCTAAATTAGCTAAAAGTAAGAAAAGATATGTAAAATTATTCTCTTCTAAAAACTTTTCAATTTTTGGGTTTAACATTTATCCTCCGTAAAATTTTTCTTTAATATTATGCATTCGAGTGATTTTTTTCTCTTCTGTTCTAATAATACAAATCACATCATTGATTGCCTGTTCCAGTTCATCATTTATTACCAAATAATCGAAATTAGAAACTTGCTCAATCTCACTTACTGCATTTGTAAGTCGGCGTTCAATAACTTCTTTAGAATCAGTGCCACGATTATTTAATCTTTTTTTTAGTATAGATTCTGATGGTGGTAAAATAAATATTGTTACAGCATTTACACCTTTGGCAATTATCTGGTTTGCACCTTGAACATCCAGATCCAAAAGTACATGTTTACCAGCTTGCAACCTACTTTCAATAAAACTACGAGATGTTCCGTAAAGATTTCCATGAACATTTGCATGTTCTAAAAAATCACCATTTTTAATTCTCTCTCTAAATTCAGCCTGAGAGATAAAACAATAATCTTTACCGTCCTCTTCATCACCACGTGGATTTCGTGTAGTAAAAGACACAGAATAATCTATATCTTTTTCGCGCTGTAAAATAGCTTTTCCGATGGTAGTTTTTCCACCACCGGAAGGAGCTATTAGAATAATCAGAAACTTATTTTTCTCTATGTTAATCACAAGCCTAGTCTTCAATAATTTTTTTGTAATCTTCAGCAGAAAGTAAATTTTCTAATTCAGATTTATCAGAAAGCTTAATCTTAACAATCCAACCATCTTCATAAGGTGATTTATTTATTAACTCAGGAGAATCTTCCAATTCTTCATTGGCTTCTAAAACTTCTCCGGAAACAGGTGCAACAAGATCTTCTACAGCTTTTACTGCTTCGATAGAACCAAACGCTTCTTTTGCTACTAATTCATCTTCTTCATCAGGTAATTCTACATATACGATATCACCCAATTCATGCTGTGCATAATCTGTAATACCAAAATATGCTACATCTTCTTCAACTTTTAACCACTCATGAGTTTCAGTATAATATAATCCGTCGATAACCATAATCAACCTCCAATAGTTATTTTTTATTTGCTATAGTTTTTTCGCACTTATTAGTGTCAAGATTTTTAGTCAGTAAAATTTGTTAATATATTTTTAGTCTTTAGAAAAAAAAATGCTTAAATAATTAATTGTTAAAATTGGAAATTATCAACACGGAAAAGTTCAATACAAAAATCCACTATTTCAGCATCAAATGCAGTATTTCTTCCTTTCATAATTTCTCCAAGAGCTGCATCGATCCCCAAAGATGGTCTATATGGTCTGTGAGATGACATTGATTCCACAATATCCGCCACCACAAGAACTTTTGCTTCTATCAATATTTCGCTTCCTTTCAATCCTCTAGGATATCCGGAACCATCATTTTTTTCATGATGTTGATAAACTATTTCAGCTACAGGCCATGGGAACTCGATATTTTTCAATATTTCATATCCATTTTGCGGATGCATTTTTATTAGATTGAATTCCACTTGAGAAATTTTCCCCGGTTTATTTAATATCTCTGCAGGTACATATATTTTCCCAATATCATGTATTGAAGCGGCAATTCTTATACCATGTAATCTATCTGAAGAAAATCCCAATTTTCTCCCTATCTCAACAGCCAATTTTGCCACTCTTTTTTGATGACCTGCAGTATAAGGATCACGAATTTCTACCGCTAAAACCAAACCTTGAACTGTTTGTTCTAGCAATCTTTTCATTTTTTCAACACTTTCTTTTAATAATATTTCTGTTTTCTTTATATTTGTAATATCTACAGCAACACCTAAAGTTTCACCACCTTTATAATGTCTATCTTTTAATGGTATTTTAGATACTTGTAACCATTTTTCATCTTCTTCTATAAATGGTAATTTTTCTGTTTTATTATTTAATTTTGTATCATCTCTACCATTTCCGGTATTAGAAAAAATAGATTTAAATGCATCATTCTCTATTTTTGTTTTCGTAAGTAATTCGTCGTCTGTCTTTCCGACAATTTCTTTAGGATCTTCTCCGATCAAATTAGCTAAAGCTTTGTTTACCAAAACATATTTCCCAAGACTATCTTTCACGAAGATATAATCAGGAACGGAATCAATCACATGCCAAAGAAATTCTTTACTTTCACGTAATTCTCTTTCCATGTTAGATTTATAAAGAGCCATCTTAATGGCTGCATGTAATTCTTTGTCTTCAAATGGTTTTAAAATATAACCAAATGGATTCGAATTAATTGCCTCTTTCAATATACTGTCATTAGCATAACCTGTAAGAAAAATAACCGGAATCTTATATTCTTTATCCACTTTACTGGCAATATCCAAGCCGGTGATTTCATCTTGCAGCATAATATCCATCAAAATCAGATCAGGATTTTTATTTTCTATTAGATTAATTGCTTCAGTGCCGGAAGCTGCTACACCCACCACAACGTAATCCTCAGAGAGCAGAGACCTTTGGATATCTTGAGCAATAATATATTCATCCTCAACAATTAATATTTTGGTTTTATTCAAAAATCCTCCTTAAACTACTCTCTATCCATTCTTAATTTGCTTTTCTTTTTATCTTCATACATTCTTTTATCAGCTAAAGCCAAAATTTCATCTATTGTATTTTCGCTTGTACTGTCCCAATAAGCAGACCCAATTGCGAAGCTTACTTTAAAAACTGATTCCTTATGATTTTTATTCCATTCATCTGTTCTTGCACGAATCCTATCAACAACTAATGATGTTTCTTCTTTTGTATCCGGCATTACAATTAGGAATTCATCTCCACCATATCTAACTACGATATCTGTTTCTCTAGAATATTCTTTTAATATTTTGGCAACCACAATTAGTAATTGATCACCATATGAGTGTCCATAATTATCATTGACCTCTTTTAATCCATTAACATCAATCATTAAAAAGGCAATTGAGTTTTTCTTACGCTTTGCCTTCTTTACTTCTAAATCCAATATATTAAAAAGATAAAAACGATTATAACAATCTGTCATTGAATCTTTTATAGCTTTGTATTGCAATTCTTCTTGTAGATTTATTCTATTAACATCTTCAGTTGCATGACGCAATAATAATCCTAACATATTCAGATCATTTTGACTAAACTCCATTCCTTTTTGGGAATATACTTTCACTAATCCAACCTTAGGAAATTTCATATATGCTATGGAACATCCTTCAAAATCATCACCATCGAAATCATCCTCATCCAAAATCACAGTTTGAGAATTCTCTAGTTTTTTTAATATATCTTTGTTAATAAAATAATCAGAATCTTTTTTATATATTCCCGAATTATTGCAAACTATTTTATAATGATTTTTACTTTCTTTATGCAAAATAACAAGATATTGAAAGCCTAAGATATTGACTACACTATTTTTCACTATCCTATAAATCTCTGAAATTGTTTTTACCCCAGCAAGCTTGGAAGATATTTTATGAAGTTCTTTTATTTTATAATTATAATCCCACATCATTCTTTCCATTCGTGATTTATAAACAGCAATTTCAATTGTAGCATATAATTCTTTTTCCTCAAAAGGCTTCATTATATAGGCATATGATTGAGAATTTTTTATTTCACTTAAAGCATTTTTATCTAAGTAAGAGGTTATATATATGATAGGAATTTTAGCTTTTTTATTTATCTCACCCGAAGCAGTAATACCGGACATCTCCCCTTGCAAAACTATATCCATTAGTATTACATCCGGTTTAAATTTTTCTGCGGCTTTTATTGCATCTTCACCATTAGATGTAATTGCTACAACATTGTAATCATATTTCAATAAAATCCTTCTTAAATCTTCAGCAATAATTCGTTCATCTTCCACAATCAATATTTTAATATCTTCCATAGTGACCTCTTTTAACTTGAATATTCAAAACTTATAAATACAAAAAAATAAAGCAAGTAAAATTTATTCAGTGGTAAATATTATTTTCATTAAACCATAAATATTTTGTTTATAAACTTTTCGTTAAAAAAAACTGATAATTATCTCATTTTATCATAAATAATTTTATTATGATTATTTTATTTTCACACACGTAAATGTCATCTTATCTTGTTATAATGCCATTAATTATCAAAACTCACTTTCAATAATAATAAAAAAAGAACGCAATAGAATAAAAAAATCTTGACCTATCCTATTTTCTACCCAGATTTGGCTCAGTTATTCTCAAATTTTCTCAAATTTTCTCAAATACAAAAAGGAGCGAAGATGTCAGGTGAATTCCTCGGTACATTTTATAATTCTGTAAACAAGCAGAAATGGATTACTATTCCTGCCGGTATAAAGAAGAAATTTGCTCCTTCAGCTAAGCAACAAGTAATTGTTACGATAGGTCCACAATCCAATATTGCTATCTATCCGTTGGATAATTGGAACAAAAAAATTGAAAAGCTCAGTAATGGAAATGAAAGAGAAAAGAAATTATTAATAATGCTTAGAACCTTTGCTTCAGCTCAACAGAAGATGGAAGCAAACGGAAGAGTGAAAATTCAAGATGAATTACTTGTTTTAGCCCAAATAGATGGGAAAGTAGTAATTAAAGGTGAAGGAAATTTTATTAGTGTTTGGAATCCGGAAAGATATAGAACCTATACTCAAGAATTGATGAAAGAACACACAAAATCGTTTGATACATTGGATTATCAATAATGGAAAATTATCACATACCGGTACTTTTAGAAAAATGCGTAGAAGCTTTGAATATCAAAGATGGAGGAATCTATGTAGATGCCACTCTTGGTGGTGGTGGACATAGTTCTAAAATCTTACAAACAGGAAAAGGGATCAAACTTTTTGGTTTTGATCAAGATCCTGATGCATTGCTTCATAACCAAGTTTTAGTAAAAAAGTATCCCGAAAAATTCTTTTTAATAGATGATAATTTTTCAAATTTACGCACAAGATTAGCCTTACATAAGATTAGGAAAATAGACGGTATTTTATTTGATCTTGGAATTTCTTCTCATCAAATTGATGTAGATTCGCGTGGATTCAGTTTTTCTTTAGATGGAAAATTAGATATGCGAATGGACCAATCAGGAAATCTTACAGCTGCTGAATTTTTAAATAACTCAGATTTTAAACTATTACGCAAAGTATTTTGGGAATATGGAGAAGAAAAACAAGCAAACAAAATTGCAAATGCAATAATATCAGTAAGAAAAGAGCAGCCTTTTGAAACAACATTGCAATTTGCGGATTTCCTCGACAAAGTAATATCTGCAAAGAAGCGCATCAAAACAAAAGCTCGTATCTTCCAAGCTATAAGGATATATATAAACAAAGAAATGGAAGTTTTAGAAACTGCTCTGACTGATGCAATAAAAATACTGAATCCGGGCGGAAGGATTGTAGTATTATCTTACCATAGCTTGGAAGATAGGATTGTAAAAAGAATTTTTAATTATGAAGCTTTGGATTGCATTTGTCCTCCAAATTTTCCTCAATGCAATTGCGACAAAGTCTCAAGATTAAAAATTATAACTAAAAAACCAATTTTGCCATGTGAACAAGAAATTAAAAACAATAGCAGAGCCAGAAGTGCTAAGCTAAGAATTGCAGAAGCAAAGGAATGAATATGAAGATTAAATTGATAGTAATTTTTCTCAGTGCAATTGGTGCATTATATTTTAATTTTACTAACAAATACTATATCATTAAAAGCACCCAAAGAATTGAAGAATTAAAGAAAACGTTACAATCTTACGAAGAGATCAACCAAGATCTTCTTGCCACAAACAGCAAGCTATTAGCACGTGATCGCATTAAAAAATTGGCTTCAGAAGAGTTAGGAATGATCTTCTCAACAACAGTTCCTCAGACAATCAGTATTTCTGAAGATGATGATTATAAACTAATAAATTTTCTAGTTCCTACAGCAGAAGCTTTAAATAAGTAAGGAGAATTCATCTTTCTTACTTAAAAGGTAAACAGATGATAACTATCCTATGGAGAAACGTTTTCATATATTATTACTAGCTACCATATTTATGCTTCTTCTTTGGGTATGGCAACTGGTTGCTGTGCACCTAACAGATCCACATAACCTAAAACCACAAATAGCCCTACGTCAAAACCCGAAAAAAGTCATCATTAATCCCAAAAGAGGAAATATTCTCACAAGTGATAGACAATTACTTGTCGGCTCTATTATCAATTATCAAATCGATTTGGATATTAATGCGATCAAAAATTATTGCAAACGGAATAATAAAAATTTCGCAACAATATCCGATACAATAAGCACTATACTTTGCAAATACAGTGATGTTTCTTCCAAGCATCTAAAAAATATTTTTGCTTCTAATTATTCCACTGTATTTATCGATGATGATGTGTCGGAGAAAAATTTGCAGTTAATAAAAGCTGAATTATCCAAAAGAAACTTACCGGGTTTACGTTCTAACTTCAGCAAAATTGAAAGAACTTATCCAAAAGATAAATTAGCTGCACGCTTACTTGGAATGGTTGGTTCTCCGAACAATTCTTCCAAAGGTGAATTCATCTACACAGTGGAAGGAAAATGCGGATTAGAAAAATCTTTCAATGAAGAACTTTCCGGTACTTTTGGTTGGAAACAATCAATTTTTGACGCAAAGAATAAAAGAATTCCTATTTTGCACTTGAAAGATGAACCGGCAATTGATGGTAATAATATTTTCTTAACAATTAACATGGATATTCAAGAAATATTGGAAGAAAATCTCCGCAACGGCTTAGAAGAATACAAGGCAAAAAATGCAATTGGCGTAATAATGGATCCGAAAAGTGGAGATCTAATCGCATTATCAGGCATCTCTGCTGAAGATAAAAATAAAAGCGGTGCTCAGCTTAGAAGTCAATCTAACATGGTTGCATCATTTATGTTTGAACCAGGTTCTGTAATGAAACCAATTACTGCATTACTTGCTGTGGAAGAAAATATTTTCCCATTAAATGAAAAAATCTCAACCAAAGATTATCATATTAAATATGGTAATAAAATTCGTACAATCAAGGATGATCATAAATTTTCCGAATTAAATTTGGAAGAAATTATTGCATATTCAAGTAATGTGGGAATAAGCAAAGCTGTTGAAAAAATCGGAAGCAAGAAATTATATGAACGTATGTTAGCTATGGGTTTTGGACAATCCACAAGCAGCAATCTCAGTAATGAAGCTTCGGGTATTTTCAGAAAATTAAAAGATTGGCAAGGCTATTCTTTGCATTCCATTTCATTTGGTCAGGAAGTTTCCGTAACAGCTCTTCAGTTAGCTGTTGCATATAGTGCTTTGGCTAATGGCGGCAACGTAATGCGTCCCAATATTCTAAAAAAAATTGAAGATGTTCATGGAAATGTAATTTTCGAAAGCAAACCACAACGACTAAGGACAATTTCAGATAAAAAATCTTTGGACACTGTTAAACAGTTTTTAAAAAGTGTTTTTGATTATGGAACAGCTCGTCATTTTAAATTGGAATCGATAGAAATGGCTGGAAAAACAGGTACTGCAGAAAAGAAAATACTTGGTGAATCCGGTTATTCAAAAGATAAATACACAAGTGTTTTTGCAGGTTTCTTTCCTGTTGATAATCCAAAATATGTAATGATAATTATTTATGATGAAGCAGATTATAAATCTTATAGTTATTATGCTGCTATGTCTGCCGGACCTACTTTTTCAAAAATAGCAGAGCAGATTATCAAGCTTCCCGACAGTGATATTTTAGCGAATTTCATTCAAGAAAACAGAACTTATGTAAAAGCTCCTGATTGCTTAGGAAAAACATATCAATCCGTTTTATCTATTTTGGAGCAAAATAATATCAAAGCAGAATTTATAAATTTGGAAAAAGGAAATATTGTTTTAAATCAATTCCCAAAACCGGGAATTTCTTATGACTCTGAAGAACAATTAAGGCTTGTTTTTGGAGTATTAAATGAAGAACCTGATGAAAGTTTTGATTTGAATTATCAAATGCCGAATTTGCTTGGGAAAACTTTAAGACAAGCTCTCACGCTAACAAACAAGCGTGGCATAAAATTATTAATTACCGGAAATGGAATTATCACAAAACAATCTATTCCGGCTGGCACAAGAATCAAATACGGAGAAAAATGTAGGATAATTGCCAAATGATTAAAGAAAAAATTGAAGATTATTTAAAAAACATAGCTTTAGAATATCATTTAGATAATTTCACTAAAGCAAATCGACCAATCACGGATTCAAGAACGGTTAAATCGGGAGATATTTTTATCTGCATATCCGGTTTTGCATCTGATGGTCATGATTTTGCTAAAGCTGCCATAGATAACGGTGCAGCTCTTATTATTACTGAAAAATATTTATCTTTTGATATTCCTCAAATTGTAGTAAAAAACAGCCGAAAAGCTACGGCTATTTTATGTAAATATTATTATAAAGATCCAAGTAAACAACTAAAATTAATTGCAGTAACCGGTACAAACGGTAAAACTACTGTCACATATCTTTTCCATCAAATCCTTAGGAAAATGGGAATTAATGTAGGCTTAATCGGAACTTTGGGTTATAAGATTAATGAAACCAATTTCAGCACAGAAAGAACTACTCCCGATATTATCCAGTTAAATGAAATTTTAAGCAAAATGGTAAATGCCGGTATTGAGTATGTGATTATGGAAGTTTCTTCACACGCAATATTCTTAGATAGGATAGCAGAGTTGAATTTCTGTGCCGGAATTTTCACAAACCTTACTCAAGATCATCTCGATTTTCATAAAACGATGGAAAATTATGCTAATACAAAATTTAGTTTGTTCGATCAAATAAAAGAAAATAACGGATTAGCAGTTATTAATATCGATAATGAATATGGG
>JAMOPB010000325.1 GCA_027064945.1 Candidatus Cloacimonadota bacterium | reverse complement strand
GCATTTATTATCGCTTCCCGGATAGCAATAGAATTCCACAGACGTTTTTCTATTCTTTCTCTCGGTGTAATTTTAGCAAATGTTTTGTTTTCTATTTCCAATTTATCCAAAACTGCATTCGTAGCTTTTATAAGGGAACAATATCCATATTCATTATTTTCAATTAAATCAACACGATCGAGGCTTGAATATTTTGCCAGTTTAATAGACATTCCGTTTTTGTCCGCCAACAGATACGCCACATAATTATATTCCCCGTTTTTGATAAGCATTTCCAGATTTTGGGCAAAATTATTATTAAGAACCAATCCCTTTGCTTCGTAATATATTTTTAATTGAGCAAAAGTTAAATCTTGTCTTGGTGAAACGATTTTGCCTATTGAATTGCGCGTGCGTTTAGCAAATAAATCTTCTATCATTCGTACCGGCATTGGCTCTGCAGCAGAACCGACGCGAATAAAACACCCTTTTTCGCTCATTCCTTTCTTAGCAATGTAATAGGGTTTTTCCGAACCGCTTGCCACAATAATTTTTACAATTTCCTCGCTTTCTTTTTCTTCTACCACCACATCAAACAAGCCCATACAAGAAGGTAGAATATTGTTTTTCAAGCGATCTTTGATTTTTAATTGTAATTCGTCAGGATTTTCTATACCTATAGTATGTCCGTTTTTATCTATGCCAATGTATATGATACCACCGTATTTGTAATTTAAAAACGCGACAACCTCTTTTTCCAAATCGACGGTTAGTTCTTGCTTAAATTCTATTCTATTATTTTCTATCATAATAAATATTCCGACAATATTACTTCTTTTGGACTGTTCATTGAAATATCTTTTGCCGTTTGAGTTGCATTAAACAATTGACTCGGCAAATTTCTTTTAATAATTGCCAAAATTTTCATTGGGTTTGTTTCACCTTTCAGTTCATTAAAAATAGTTTTTGCAGTTTTCTTTGGCATTCCGCCTTCTTCAAGTAATTTTCTTACTCTATCAAGATATTCATCGTCTAAATCGGTAAAGCCGTCATATCGCCTAATTTCTTTGGCTTTTAATATTTTTAATATTCTTGTTGCATTATCTCTACCACCTCGCGGAGAACTATCTTGCTCAATAATATCTTCGATTAAGTCAGCATCCACTTTGGCTTTATTATCTGCAAGAAACTTATAAAAATCTTTTGGCAATTTATGCGATTTTGTTTTTCCTGTTGCTTCAAATAATTTTGCTGCACTTAAAAAATCAAGTTCAACACTTTCCTTTTCATTTGAAAGGTAGAATTTTTCAAGTTTTCCTTTTCTAAAATATGTGATAACAGAATTTTTAAAAATATGGTTTTTTGATGAAACTTTTCGTGCAACCCTTACTTTTCTTGGCATTGATTTTATTTGAGCAAACAGTTCTTTATTGTTATCTCTAATGTTTTCAATTACTTTCAGGTATTTTAATTCGCTTTCTTCTCCTTCTTCATCTCCAAGAATAAACTCTTTTGATGTTAATTTATTAAACAGCTCGAATGATTTAATTTCTTCGCCATCTGTTAATAATTTTGCATCGTTACCAAGCATTTCTATAAAATAATTTATTTTAGCAATAGCTGCTTCTTTGAGTTTTATTACATCGTTAGCTTCTTCGGTAGGAAAGAAGTTATAAGTGAATATTTCATTAAATGGTGTATCAACCCTGTTTATTCGCCCTACACGTTGGATCATCCTTGTAGGATTCCAAGGGATATCGTAGTTTATAACGACATTTGAACGATGTAAGTTTATTCCTTCCGATAATACTTCAGTAGTAACGATAATACGATAATCGTCCTTTTTATT